>CAITYM010000063.1 GCA_903896615.1 uncultured Burkholderiales bacterium | reverse complement strand
TGTTGGTTCCGGGCGCGTCATCACCTGACGCGCCCTTTTTTATGTCTCTCTCTTTTAAATTCATATACTTAAACGTGTCCGTTGATGAACCACATCAGAAACTTTTCGATCATTGCTCATATAGATCATGGTAAATCAACCCTTGCAGATCGGTTAATCCAGCGCTGCGGGGGGCTAAGCGATAGAGAGATGGAGGCGCAAGTTTTAGACTCCATGGATATTGAGAAAGAGCGTGGGATAACTATAAAAGCCCAAACAGCTTCACTCAGATATAAGGCCCTAGATGGTCAAATTTATTCGTTTAATCTTATTGATACACCAGGACATGTGGATTTTTCCTATGAAGTCTCTCGCTCGTTAAGCGCTTGCGAGGGCGCTCTCTTGGTGGTGGACGCAAGTCAAGGGGTAGAGGCCCAAACAGTTGCAAATTGTTATACCGCTTTGGACCTTGGTGTAGAGGTGGTGCCTGTTTTAAATAAGATGGATTTACCTCAAGCGGATCCCGATAACGCAAAGTCCGAAATTGAGGATGTCATAGGGATCGATGCCACCGATGCAATACCTTGTTCCGCAAAGACGGGCATGGGAATAGATGAAATCTTAGAGGCAATCGTCCACAAAATACCTCCGCCCAAAGGGAACCCAGATGGGCCACTGCGCGCGATGATTATTGACAGTTGGTTTGATACCTATGTTGGTGTAGTGATGTTGGTGAGGGTAGTAGATGGACGTCTCGCCAAAGGCGAGCGCATCAAACTCATGGCAACTGGGGCGACCTACAACGCAGATAGCCTTGGTGTGTTTACGCCGGCTAATCAACCAAGAGAGGCGCTTGAGGCGGGCGATGTGGGGTACATCATTGCAGGTATCAAGGAGCTGCAAGCAGCCAAGGTAGGGGACACGGTTACTTTAATAAAAGCCGGCACAGGCGGAGCCAGCGCCACAGCGACGCAGGCGTTACCAGGTTTCAAGGAAATTCAGCCGCAAGTATTCGCGGGCCTGTATCCCACTGAGGCAAATCAATATGATTCACTCAGGGATGCACTTGAAAAATTAGAACTCAATGATTCCTCGCTTCGCTATGAGCCAGAAGTTTCTCAAGCACTTGGCTTTGGATTTAGGTGTGGCTTTCTGGGTTTGCTTCATATGGAGATTGTGCAAGAAAGGTTAGAGAGGGAGTTTGATCAAGACCTTATCACTACAGCCCCCAGTGTTGTTTACCAAGTAGTGAAAGGGGACGGAGAAATAATGATGGTTGAAAATCCATCAAAAATGCCGGAACAGGGAAAGCTACAAGAAATCAGAGAGCCTATTGTGACTGTGCACCTGTATATGCCTCAAGAGTATGTTGGCGCAGTGATGACTTTGGCTAATCAAAAGCGTGGTGTGCAAATGAATATGGCCTATCACGGCCGTCAAGTCATGTTGACTTATGAGATGCCGCTAGGGGAGATTGTTTTAGACTTCTTTGATAAACTGAAATCTGTGAGCCGTGGCTACGCCTCTATGGACTATGAGTTTAAGGAGTACAGGGCATCAGACGTAGTGAAGGTTGATATCTTGCTCAACGGCGAAAAGGTTGATGCTTTGTCAATTATTGTTCACCGCACTCAGTCCCAGTACAGGGGTCGAGCAGTGGTGGCTAAGATGCGTGAAATCATTAGTCGACAGATGTTTGATGTTGCGATTCAGGCTGCAATTGGGGCAAATATTATTGCCCGTGAATCAATTAAAGCACTGCGTAAAAACGTATTGGCAAAGTGCTACGGCGGAGACATTAGTCGAAAGAGAAAATTACTTGAGAAACAAAAAGCAGGAAAGAAGCGCATGAAGCAAATCGGTTCCGTAGAAGTCCCCCAAGAGGCATTCTTGGCTATATTGCAAGTTGAGGATTGAGTATCATGATGTCAGTAATTACGGCATTTGTATTAGGGGCTTTTGCTACTTATATTGGAAGTTGGTATCTCGGATATATAGAGGGTAACTTTGCACTGCTATTATTTTTGGCCAGTGTCGTCACAGGCATATATTGGTTGGCTGAAAAATATTATTTTCTCCCCGCACGTTTAAAAAACGTACATGACCTGCAAACTCAGGCCCAATCACGTGATGCACAATTGAGATCACTTGGCATCACCCCTCATGAAGCCGATATGAGTGCGCTTCATGAAGAGGTGGTTCGCCAACCTTGGTGGTTGGATTGGACAGCGGGTTTGTTTCCTGTCATCTTATTGGTTTTTTTGTTACGTTCATTTCTATTCGAACCTTTTAAAATTCCCTCTGGCTCCATGATCCCAACCTTGTTGGTTGGAGACTTAATATTGGTAAATAAATTCCATTACGGTGTGAGGCTACCCGTTATTAATAAAAAGGTCACCGAGGGCTCACCCGTTGAGCGCGGTGATGTAATGGTCTTTAGGTTTCCGCCAAAACCAAGCTTAGACTACATCAAGCGCGTTATTGGTGTGCCAGGCGATGAAGTTTCGTATTTAAATAAACAGTTAACTATCAATGGAGTACCTGTTGAGAAAAAAGCATTGCCTGAGTTCTTTGAAGAGGACAGTCTTCGCTACATCAAGCAATTCTCAGAAGATTTACCACTGAGTCATGATCAGCAACCAACTTCTTTACTTAAGACCCATCCTTTATTAAATGAGGATGAGCGCCCCGCTTTTGTAGCGGGTGCGGATAACTTTAAATATAAAGATCAATGTACCTACAGCGTAGAGGGTTTTGTTTGCAAAGTCCCAAAAGGTCATTACTTTATGATGGGGGACAACCGGGATAACTCACTGGACTCTCGTTATTGGGGATTTGTACCCGATGAAAATATTGTTGGTAAAGCTATTTTTGTTTGGATGAATTTTGGTAGCTTAAAGCGAATTGGTAGCATTAACTAATGGATGTGAAGTCACAAGCACTTTTTTATGAAGCCTTGGAGCGACGATTAGAACACTCTTTTACGCATCCTGAGTTAATCGTTCAGGCCCTTACACACCGCAGTCACGGTGCTAATCACAATGAGAGATTAGAGTTCTTGGGAGACTCGGTTTTGAATCTTGCGGTATCTCAGATGCTTTTTAAAGCGTTGTCCAATTTGCCTGAAGGTGACCTATCTAGGGTAAGGGCCAATTTAGTAAAACAAGAAACGCTTCATAAATTAGCCTTAGACTTAGGCTTGAGTGGGCTGATAAAGTTGGGCGAGGGTGAGCTTAAATCAGGAGGGCAAAAAAGGCCTTCAATCCTTGCAGATGCATTAGAGGCGGTGATAGGGGCAGTGTTTGTGGATTCAGGCTATGCAAAAGCAGAGGCCTTGGTCTTTAGGCTCTTTGATAAGGTAAGCATCAATCCCGCAATGTCAGCTGCAGCAAAGGATCCTAAAACAGAACTGCAAGAGTGGCTCCAAGCAAGGCGTTTAAAACTACCGCTGTACAGAGTGGCCGGTACGACCGGGGCTGCTCACCAACAAACATTTGACGTGGAGTGCGAGATCGCTGAGCTTAATATTAGTCAACGCGGCATTGGAGAGTCCAAAAGAGCGGGCGAGCAAGCGGCAGCTAAAGCTATGCTTGATTGGCTAAGGGCCAATAGGTAAGCAATATCCATTCAATAAATTTTAAAAATAGATATCCTTAATGATTGATAAAGAGTCCCCAAAAAAGAGAACTGCAAAGTCTGGTTCAGTGTCTAAATCTGGTACTGCAAAGGTTGCAAAGGTTGTAAATGAGTCCAGTGATGAAGCTCAGTTAGTACAGGGGGGCATGCCTGCAGAGGAAATTTCCGAAGTAGATAAAGATTCATTAACCCAGATGCTACAAGCGGCAATGGGCCCTTCAAACCCCTTGCATCGGTGTGGCACTCTAGCCATAGTCGGTAAACCCAATGTAGGCAAGTCTACGTTACTGAATGCTTTGGTTGGTCAGAAAATAAGCATCACTTCAAAGAAGGCGCAAACCACTAGGCACCGAATTACAGGGATAAGAACTGAGGGCGCGTCGCAGTTTGTGTTTGTGGATACACCGGGATTTCAAACTCGACACTCCAATGCATTAAATAGGTCTTTGAACAAGACAGTTGTGGGCGCTGTGAGTGGTGTTGACCTGATTTTATTTGTTGTCCAATCGGGTTCATTCTCTGTTGCTGATGCAAAAGTGCTTGCACTTTTGGGCAAGCACACGCCCATAATTTTAATTGCCAACAAACTGGACATGATTCACAGGCGAGCAGACTTGGCTCCTTGGTTGCAAGATATGCAAAACAAGGGTGAGTTTATAGAGACTGTTCCGATGTCTGCAAAAAACACAAAGGACGTTGAGCGATTGCTTGTGGTATGTTCTAAATACCTACCTCAGCAACCTTGGTGGTATAGCGAAGATGAACTTACAGACCGAAGTGAAAGATTTTTAGCGAGTGAGATTATTCGTGAAAAATTATTTAGACTAACGGGTGATGAGTTGCCGTATACATCCACAGTCATTATTGATAAATTCACTGAAGAACCCGGTAAAACAGTTGCGCGTATGGTTCGCATTGCCGCAACTATTGTGGTTGAGCGAGATGGTCACAAAGCAATGGTAATCGGTGAGAACGGAGACCGTTTAAAGCGCATCGCAAGTGAGGCGCGTCAGGAGTTGGAGAATCTCATGGGCGCTAAGGTCTTTTTGGAGATATGGGTAAAAGTTCGATCTGGCTGGGCGGACGATGAAGCGCGGGTGCGCAGTTTTGGCTACGAATAGGGCGAGTCCAGCGAGTCGGGTTCTAGAGGAGCCCGCCTTTGTGCTTCAATCCTTTGATTGGAGCGAATCCAGTTTGATCGTTGAGGTGCTAACGAGGCACATGGGGCGAATCACTTTGGTTGCAAAGGGGGCCAAAAGACCGAGTTCAAATTTTCGACCCATCCTCCTTCCTTTGCAGTTAATTAAAGTCTCTTACAGCGGAGATGCGGAGATTCGCACTCTCAAATCCGCCGTGTGGGGTGGGGGGAGCGTTATGCCTAAGGGGGAGGCGTTACTCTCAGGCTTTTATCTCAATGAACTTATTTTGAGATTGCTTCAAAGAGACGATCCTCATTCTGAATTTTTTGACGTATACCAACAAACTGTATCCATTCTCACAACACAAGATGACAGTGTTAAGGCGCCGGCTCTCAGGAGTTTTGAGCTTTTGCTATTAAAAGACTTGGGATGGCTACCTGATCTTTCTCGACAGTCCCTAACCCTTCAGCCGTTAAAGGACAGTGAGTCGTATGTTTGGATTGCTGAGGTTGGACTGCGTGAGGTGGGAGAGGACGAACAAGCAGGATTACCAGGCTCGCTATGGCGCACCTTGGGGGAGTCTTTGAGTTCGACTTATCCTTTGACCACTTTGATTAGATGTTGCGCTGAGATGGCGTCCCAGCATAGACAGTCCCTACAAAGTCAATTACGCTCTGTTCTACACTACCATTGTGGTGTGTCCAAGCTGAGGACACGCCAATTTATGATGGATCTTCAATCGCTATAAGTGTTTACATTTTTATGACTGCTTTGTCTGTGAATTTAAATAAGGTTGCGACTATTCGCAACACCAGAGCACTTGGGATACCCAGTGTTCTGCGGGCAGCCTCTATTTGTTTGCAAGCCGGTGCAAACGGAATCACTGTTCACCCCAGGCCCGATGAGCGTCACATACGCCCAGCTGATGTGCATGAACTCTCCGAGTTGATTAAAGATATGCCCGGGGTGGAGTTCAACATAGAGGGGAACCCCTTTCATAACTTAATGGATTTTGTGCGTCGCGACAAGCCAAATCAGGTGACCTTTGTACCAGATGATCATTCACAGATAACGAGCGATCATGGTTGGAGATTCCCAAGCGATTATGATCGTTTAAAGCCGCTTATCCAAGAGTCAAAGGACTTAGGGGTGCGAGTTAGTTTATTTATGGACGCTGAGCCAGATCAAATGCATTATGTGCGTGAGCTTGGTGCTGAGCGTGTGGAGTTATACACGGAGCCTTACGCGAGTGCTTACGGCACACCCATGCAAAGCACAGTGCTTGAACAGTTTAGAGCGGCCGCGCAGTGTGCAGCTGATGCGGGGCTGATGATAAACGCGGGTCATGATCTGAATTTAAATAATCTGGGCTCACTTTTAAGGGCCATCCCCTATATAGAGGAAGTGTCAATTGGACATGCGCTGATAGGGGATGCGTTAGAGCTGGGGTACACCGCAGCAGTGAGTGCATATTTGTCATGTATCAAGCAAGCCAAATTAGGCGCTTTGAAATAAAGCAAGGGTCTTCAAAGTTGATTTACGGAATTGGTACTGATATCTGTGACATCCGACGCATAGCGCGCGCCGTTGAGCGCCACGGTGAGCGCTTTGCATTAAAAATTTTGACTGAGGCTGAATTCCAAACCTATCAGTCTCGCAGTGCGAGGTTCGCAGACAGAGGAATTCGCTTTTTAGCGACCCGTTTCTCAGTTAAAGAGGCATTTAGTAAAGCAATTGGGTTGGGAATGAGAATGCCGATGTGGTGGACTAGGTGTGAGGTGGCCAAGCTTGCAAGCGGGCAGCCTACCCTTAAACTGCATGGTGAATTATTAGAGTGGTTCGATGCAAAGGGATTAAAGGCTCATGTGTCTTTAAGCGATGAATCGGACTATGCAACGAGTTATGTAATTGTTGAGGATGAAAAATGATTAACCATAGCCCTATTATTTTAGATATAGCTGGTACTACACTCACAAAAATAGATGTTGAACGTTTGATGCATCCACTCACCGGTGGTGTTATTTTATTTTCGCGCAACTGGGAGTCCAGGGCGCAACTCCACGCACTATGTCAGGATATAAAAAGAGTACGCTCTGATTTATTAATCTGTGTAGATCACGAAGGCGGACGAGTACAACGCTTTAGATCAGACGGGTTTACACACTTGCCTGCGATGGGAGAGTTGGGCAAGATGTGGAGCAATGACGGTGACGATCGCGAGGGTAGTGGGGCTTTGAAAGCCATGGACGCAGCAACCGCGTGTGGCTACATCCTTGCAGCAGAGTTGCGAGCTTGTGGTGTGGATTTAAGTTTTACGCCTGTACTAGATCTGGACTGGGGCAGTAGCGGTGTGATTGGTGATAGAGCATTTCACTCGGATGCAAGGGTTGTAAGTGTTTTGTCAAAGAGTTTGATGCATGGGCTCTTAAAAGCTGGAATGGCTAATTGCGGTAAGCATTTTCCAGGACATGGGTTCGTAAAAGCAGACTCACACACTGAAATACCCATTGATGAACGTGCTATGGAGGAGATTGTCTCCGCCGATGCTTGGCCCTATGAAGTGCTGAGCACAGTGCTCACCAGTGTGATGCCTGCACACGTTATATATACAAAAGTTGATAAGCGTCCAGCGGGTTTTTCTAAACTCTGGCTAGAGAATATTTTGCGCGATCAAATGAAATTTCAAGGCGCTATTTTTAGCGATGATTTGTCAATGGCTGGCGCTCGTGAAATTGACGGACGAACTGTCACTTATGTAGAAGCTGCGATTGAGGCGTTAAGCGCAGGATGCGATATGGTGTTGTTGTGCAATCAAAGCATTGCAGGTGATGCAACCCCTAACAATCAAGGAGCGCAAGGTAGGCCAATTGACGAGTTGCTCCAAGGCCTAGAGAGTGCACTAATGCAGGGCAGATGGAGTGCGAGACAAGTCAGTGAAGAGCGAAGACTGCAGCTTTTAGGGCGATTGGAGCCGCAAGATTGGATGAGTCTAATGAAGGATCCTGAATATATTCATGCACTTACGCTGCTTCCCTGATCAATAATCTAAATGAATTCTTTATTCAATTTGATTAATCATTAAATATCGTTTGATTCATTTTTACGCGAGCGTAAGCGTTAAAATATTCCTATAAAAAATAAAAACGAAACATCAATTTCGTAGTTCATCTTAAAAAGAACAAGGGATTTTTAATGGCGACAAAAACAGGCAAAAACGCTGTAGCTGAAAGTGGTCTGCGTTTTACGAGTCGTGAGAACGGCTCACCCTTTGCAGGCATGGGAAAGATTGGTGAGACGATGTCTTGCATGATGTGTGGGCACCACAAGCCTCGTAGTCAAGGCAGTCAAAGACGATTTGCAGGTAGCCTCGCATTCTTTTGCTTTGAGTGCAAACCAGCAGTAGCGATTGAAAAGCCTCTCAAGGTTGCCGCCTAAGGAACGAAATAACATTTAAAGTAGGCAACTGAATTTCATTCTTGCTGCCTACTTCGCCTGATACTCATAAGCTTCAGGTGTGTTGTTCTTTACGCAGTGCAGGGAATAAGATAACGTCCCTAATACTTGCACTGTCGGTAAGCAACATCATCAGTCGATCAATTCCAATTCCACAACCGCCCGTTGGCGGCATACCGTACTCAAGCGCTTTCACAAAGTCGTGATCATAGAACATGGCCTCATCGTCACCACTTTCTTTAGCGTCGACTTGTGACTGAAACCGCGCTGCTTGGTCCTCAGCGTCATTGAGCTCTGAGAAACCGTTGCCGAACTCCCGGCCCGTGATGTAGAGCTCAAAGCGCTCGGTTACCTCAGGATTGGTATCACTGGCTCTTGCAAGCGGTGAGATCTCAACCGGGTGCTCGCAGATAAAAGTAGGTTGCCATAGGCGCTCTTCTATGACCTCCTCGAAGTACAGCACTTGAAGGGCGGCAAGGGAGCGTTTGGACAATTGATGCTTTTGCTCTGTGAGTCCGAGTTCCTCTAATGCTTTGATCATGCCCTCAATGGAGTGGATAGGAACCGCTTTAGGTGCAAATTTCTCAATCGCTTGTGTAATGGTGAGTCGCGCAAAGGGAGCGCTTAAGTCGACCTCTTTGCCTGCGTAATGAAGGGTCAGTGATCCGTTGGTATGAATGGCTACTGCTCGGATAAGGGACTGGGTGAACTCCATCAAGTCCAAATAGTTCCAGTAGGCCGCGTAAAACTCCATCATCGTGAACTCTGGATTGTGGCGAACGGAGATACCCTCGTTTCTAAAATTTCGATTGATCTCAAATACACGTTCAAATCCACCTACGATCAAACGCTTTAAGTAAAGCTCAGGTGCGATACGAAGGTACATTTCCTGATCAAGTGCATTATGGTGAGTCGTAAAGGGTCTTGCATTCGCACCCCCAGGAATGGGGTGCAACATAGGCGTTTCAACCTCCAAAAAGGAGTGCTGAACCATAAACTCACGCATACACGTGATTGCTTTGGAGCGAGTGATAAAGCGTTTTTTAGCGGCCTCATCCGTAATTAAATCTATGTGACGCTGACGGTACTTAATCTCTTGATCACTGATGCCGTGGAATTTATCGGGCAAAGGCCTAAGGCTTTTGGTGAGTAAGCGAATTTCTTTGACGTGAATGGAGAGCTCGCCTGTGCGAGTCTTAAAGAGCGTCCCCTTTGCGCCCAAGATGTCTCCTAAGTCCCAGTGCTTAAATGCGTTGTAAGCTTCCTCTCCTACCTCATCTCTAACGACATAGAGTTGGATGCGAGCACTTGCATCTTGGATGGTCGCAAAACTAGCCTTGCCCATTACTCTTTTGAGCATCATCCGCCCGCCCACACTTACCGGGGTCTGGGCGTCTTGAAGTGCCTGCGCATCCAAGGACTCGTAATCCCTGTGGACGTCATGTGCGTGATGTGTGGGCTTAAAGTCGTTTGGAAAGACGGGGGTCTTTGTTTGAGCGCTGTGAACGCGCAACTGCGCTAGCTTGTCTCTTCTTTCTGCTATTAACTTATTTTCATCTACGACAGGCGTATCCCCATTGGCTTGAGCGGTAGTAGCTGTTTCAGCGTCAGACAATTCTGCTTTGGGATGTTCGGTTTTTGAATTCAATTTAAGGATCTTCTTTTAAGGGATATTGTTTAAGTGCTTACTGCGTCGGCGGGTTGTTTGAGGAGCATTGCACAAGTCTCAGCAATTGATTTCTTGAGTTCGCGTCTGTCGCAAATAAAGTCTACTGCCCCTTTGAGTTGTAAAAACTCAGAGCGCTGAAAACCCTCGGGGAGCGTTACTCGCACGGTACTCTCAATCACGCGTGGACCTGCAAACCCAATCAACGCTTTGGGCTCTGCAATTACGAGGTCTCCCATAAACGCAAAACCAGCCGATACACCTCCCATGGTTGGATCCGTTAATACGCTTATAAACGGCAACCCCTTTTTTGCAAGTCTGGTGAGTGATGCATTGGTTTTAGCCATTTGCATTAAAGACAAAAGACCCTCTTGCATTCGAGCTCCACCGGTTGCGGTAAAGCAAATAAAGGGGACCTTTTGGTCAATGGCTGTATGAACACCCCGCACAAAGCGCTCCCCAACCACTGAGCCCATACTTCCACCCATGAAATCAAACTCAAAACAGGCAGCAACTACATTGATGCTGTGTATTGAGCCTCCCATCACAACAAGGGCGTCTGTCTCTCCTGTGTTGGCCATGGCCTCTTTAATACGCTCTGGGTACTTTCTAGAGTCCTTGAACTTAAGTGGATCTAGTGGGACAACCTCTTGTCCAATTTCATAGCGGCCTTCGGAGTCTAAGAAATAATTTAATCTACTGCGAGCCGTAATTCGGTGATGGTGGGAACATTTGGGGCATACATTTTGGTTCTCCTCCAAATCTGTGTTGTACAAAACGGTCTCACAACTTGGGCACTTTACCCAAAGCCCCTCAGGCACACTGCGTCTATCGGCAGGATCTGTTTGTTGAATTTTAGGTGGGAGAAGTTTTTCTAACCAACTCATATCGAACTCCTTAAACTTTTTCGTCCATGGCGGCTCTAACGCTTGCCATAAATGTTTTTGCAATCTCAGGACCACTAGCCGTACTTGAGTCTTTGATCAAATCAATCAAGCGCGAACCTATCACCACAGCGTCTGCAACGCGAGCAACAGTTTTCGCAGTTTGCGCGTCCCGGATTCCAAATCCTACACCGACCGGTATTCGCACATGTTTTCTTATTTTAGGTAGCATAGCCTCTACCTCATCGGTATTTAAATTACCAGATCCCGTAACGCCTTTGAGGGAAACATAGTAAACGTATCCGGAGGCAACCGCTGCTACCTCTTGAATTCTTGCGTCCGTGCTTGTTGGGGCTAGTAAGAATATCAGATCCATCGAATGCGCTTTGAGTTGAGCTGCAAATTCAAGGCACTCATTGGGTGGGTAATCAACGATCAAAACTCCATCCACCCCACATTCATGCGCATCTCTTACAAATGCGTTTTGACCGTGCTGTAGATCATACTGTTCAACCGGATTTGCATAACCCATCAAGACAACCGGAGTGCTTTTATTGTTGACTCTGAATGCTTTAACTACACTTAAGACCTCCTTAAGACCGACACGGTTGGCAATAGCTCGTTCAGCAGCTTTTTGAATCACCGGGCCATCCGCCATGGGGTCACTAAAGGGGATCCCAAGTTCAAGGATATCTGCCCCTCCTTCTACTAACCCATTGAGCAGGCCGTGAGTTGCCTCAAGACTTGGAAACCCTGTCATTAAATAAGGAATTAATGCTTTTTTGCCAGAAGACTCTAGCGATTTGAAAGTGTTTTGAATGCGACTCATGAATGATTATTTCTCAAAATGAACGGGCACTTGTCCGCCTTTTACGCCTTGTCCCTGACAACTGGGTCGGCAATAAAAATCTGCATTACTGAGATCAGCGACTGTGCCAATATCTTTGTCTCCGCGACCCGATAAGTTAACCAGTATGGATTGTGTGGGCATCATGGTGGGCGCAAGTTGCATTGCATAGGCTACTGCATGACTAGACTCCAGCGCAGGGATGATGCCCTCGGTGCGGCAAAGATAATGAAAGGCGTGCAAAGCCTGTGCATCTGTTGCGCCAACGTACTGCGCACGTCCAATATCTTTGAGGTAAGCATGCTCGGGCCCAACGCCTGGATAATCAAGTCCTGCACTGATACTGTGTGTCTCTGTAATTTGCCCTCTATCGTCTTGCAAAATATAGGTTCTATTACCGTGCAAGACGCCTGGGGAACCTTTTTGCAAGGACGCGGAGTGTTTACCACTCTCAAGTCCCTCACCCGTGGCTTCAACACCGATTAATTTTGTATTCTCAAACCCAATATAGGGGTGGAAAATCCCCATCGCATTGCTGCCTCCGCCTACACAGGCGATGACCGCATCGGGTTGGGCTCCGTTGTGCATCAAAGGCATTTGCTCAATGCACTCTTTACCGATAACGCTTTGAAAGTCTCTAACCATCATGGGGTATGGGTGTGGACCCGCAACAGTGCCGATGATGTAAAAAGTATTTTCAACATTAGTCACCCAGTCTCTGAGTGCTTCGTTCAGTGCGTCCTTGAGTGTTCGGCTGCCGCTGCTGACAGGGACAACCGTTGCGCCTAAGAGTTTCATTCTGTAAACGTTTGGACTTTGACGCTTGACATCTTCGCTACCCATATACACCACGCACTCTAGGCCGTAGCGGGCACAGATCGTTGCAGTCGCAACTCCGTGCTGCCCTGCACCCGTTTCTGCAATCACGCGGGGCTTACCCATTCTTTTGGCAAGCATCGCTTGGCCAATGGTATTGTTAATTTTGTGAGCGCCAGTGTGGTTTAAATCTTCACGTTTTAAATAAATTTGAGCCCCACCAAGCTCTCGGCTCATACGGGCCGCGTGATAAATGGGTGAAGGGCGACCCACGAAATGTTTGAGTTCATAGTGAAATTCCTGCAAGAATTCGGGTTCGTTGTGATACTTCTCGTAGGCTGCCTTTAACTCTTCAATCGCGTGCGTTAGAGTCTCACTCACGAAGCTTCCGCCGTATTTGCCGAAATGCCCACTTAAATCGGGCTGTTGATACGCATACATATTTGAATTCCTAAATAAGCTTTTAACTAAGCAATTAACTAAGTAATTAAATCAAGCATTCACGGTTTAATTTCGCTCGTCTCAATTATCAAACTGTTTTTGATGGAAAGAAGACTTTGAGCCATACGGATTTACAAAATGAGAACTTGGTGGCGCTTTTAGGTTTATGCTGAGTAGCAAAGTCACTTAAACTGACCGAGCCAACTTGGTCTAGCCTACGCATTTCGTACAGCGCTTACAAATTCTTTAATTTTGTGAGAATCTTTAATGCCCTTATCGCTTTCTACGCCGGAACTGACATCTACACCAAGGGAGAGTCCAAGGGGTTTAAAGTGAGCGATGCCACTTGCCACATTTGCAGGTGTGAGTCCACCAGACAAGACGAGGTGAGCGTTTACGTTTTGAGAAATGTGTGACCAATTAAAAGCCTTACCGCCCCCGCCGTAGCCTTGAACATGTGCATCAAGTAACAGGGCGTGAGCTGATTTGTAATCCAAAGCGTATTTTAATAGGTCAAATGGGGTTTCGCTCTCGTCTCCTGGAATTCTCACCGCCCGAATCCAAGGCGCACGGCAGCGTAGGGCTGTTTCGTGGCAAAACTCCGGACTCTCATCTCCGTGAAACTGTAACCAGGCACCAGGAACTAAGTCCAAAGCACTATCAATAGCAGGAACCTCTGCGTTGACAAACAGCAGCACCGGGCTCACAAATGCAGGTAATCGTCGAGCCAACTCAGCAGCGCGTTTAGCACTCACGTATCGTGGGCTTTTTGGGTACTGAACAAAGCCAATCGCACTTACCCCCTGCTCGACAGCAGCGTCTACGTCCTGCTCTCGGGTGAGTCCACAAATTTTGATGCAAGTATTTGAATTCATCAGGGCAAAAAGTTAAATGTTGGGGTGTCCTGGGGTAGGCCCCATTTGGGATCATACCTGGGGCCAGCGAAATAAAGTCCCTCTGCTGCAAAGGTCGGCGCCGCCGCATCCCTGCTTTTTGCCAGTAAGACCTCTCGCATCCAAGAAGGAGGGTTTTTGCCTTGGCCAATATAGATTAGGCACCCCATGATATTGCGAATCATGTGGTGCAAAAATGCATTTCCTTCGAATTCAAAGCGCCAGTAAGAAGAACGCTCACTATCAATTTGCTTACTCATCAACTTTTCATCGGCCCAAGAGGAATGATGCTGAACAAGTTCCTGGCGCTTTGCACCTGCACGGCCAATTTTAATAGAGCTCAACGTTTTGATAGGGCTGAGCGCTTGACACGCTGCAGCGCGAAAGGAGCTGAAATCATGTGTGCCCAAGAGGTGCTTGGATCCATCTATCATGAGTTGGGCGTCAAGTGGCTTAAAGCTCCAGCCCACTCGTCCTGACTCTAAGCTTGGTCGAACAGCGGACTCTAACAGCAAATAAATGTATTTACGGGAAAGGGCGCATTTACGTGCATCAAAAGTGTCCTCCACTTGCGCGGCCCATTGAACACCAATGTCTTCAGGCAAAAAACTATTGAGTCCCCTAACCCATGAAGCGTTGTCTCTTAGAACGGGTGAATCAAAATGAACGACTTGCATGAGTGCGTGAACCTTGGCGTCCGTTCTGCCCGCGCAGTGAGTGCGAATGTGGTGCTGGGTAAAGGAGAGTAGCGCACTCTCTAAATGATCTTGAATAGTTCGACCGCTCAGCTGACTTTGCCAGCCTTCATAAGCACGACCCAAGTAACTCAGGCCTAGGGCAATACGCATTTTGATTATGGGTGCTCTGAGAGCCAACGCTTGGCGAGCTGTTGCATTTGCTCACCAGCTTGTTCAGCCACCTCTTGTGCAAGTGCACGTCCCGTGTGTTTTTGACCCAGTTTCCACAACTCTTCCGCAAGATCTAGGCGAACTCTAAATGGATCTTCTTGCTCGTTTGTGTTGTCAAGATCCGCACGGGTTGACTTGGTTTTTTCGCTGGGTCTTTCACCGTGCAATGGTAGGTTGCGTGTGGCTTGGGTGTTTGCAGTAGGGGTATTCGTCGCGCGCTCGTCTGCAACAGGGCCTGCACTACCAAGTGTTTGAACTTCACTGTGCGTAGGCGTTAAAACTGGACTATCAGGTGAACGTGTAAAAGCTTGGCTTGACTGATCGGATGAAATGTTCAGATCAAAATCAAATTTAATCGGTTGTGCAACAAGGGTATCCTGAGTGTGTACCAGTGGCTCAGAGACCGCTGAATTCTTAAAGAGCTCAGCAGTCTCCTCTGTAAGGTCTTGCACATGCATGCCTGATAGCGGATTGAAAACGGGGGAGTTGCTGATCTCATCTGGCACTTCTACATACTTGGGTGCGCGGTGTTGTTCGTCCGTGGTTGAGGGCGTTTGGGCCTCCGACTTTGGTTCTTTGTTAATCCGTATCCAAATCCATAACAAGAAGATACACCCTAGGATGAACCCGCTCACGTATACCAACTCAAAATTGGAATTTACCCATGCACTTAGATCGTCTAAGCTATTTATTTTTAACAAATTGGGTAAGCCTGAGAGAAATCCACTCTTAACCTCAAGCCCAGTGGTCTGAGCTAATTTAGTTAAGTCCTCAATGCTTTTCACTAAGTCTTGGCGGCGCTCTTCGTTGACCTGATTTTGCTTTTGTTGGGCAATTTTTTCTTCAGCAGGCAATTCTGAATGATCAGTTTTAATCTCCGGTGAACTGAGTTTGAGTTGATCGTTAGGCGTAGGCGTTGAGTCTTTTACTTTACCGCTCACCTTGCCGGAAACTGATTTCTCGGTTTTAGGCATTTCGCTGAGTGGTAAATTAGTTGCCAAGGATGTTTTGTATTTTCCGAAAGCCTTTGACTGAAGGAGTATTTCTGAATGAGCCGCTTGATTGTTGACTGCTAAGGCTTCGTCTGTGCTGGGTATTATTAATTTGGCGCCTGCTTTGACCAAGTTAACGTTTTTTTGAATGAACGCATCCGGGTTACTGTTTAAGAGTGCAATTAGCATTTGATCCAACGAGAGTTGGTTCTTGTCCATGTTTTGAAGAGCAATCTTACCCGCGGTGTCACCTGACTCTACATGTACTAATTTTGAAGAAACAGCGACTGGTGTTTGAAGAGGCTTTGATTCAGGAGTTGTTGACTCAGTGGCTAACAAGAGTCCAAAATTGCGCAAAATACTACCCGTAGCCCATTTCAAATTAACGATTACTTCGACATAGGGATCAAAGACTGGGTAGACACCAGTGATCTTTAAATATTTAGAATTGTCGTCCCTGGTGAGGAGTTCAAGCTTGGCCTCCTCAATCGCAGTACTCATGCTAATACCGCGCGCGTTGTAAGTGTCTTGATCAGCTAAGGTCACTTGTAAATCAAGTGACTCCTCCTCCGAGATTTTGCTGAGATCTATCTCCACCTTGAGTGGGACTCCAACGATCGATTGAACTTGGGGTCTGCTAAGCGTTACAGCTTGAACCTCACAGGTACCCAGTAAACACAAACCAAAGCTCAACCACAAAGCTCTTACAAGCTTGTGCGCATTAAAGGCGTGTACAGGGGGGGAGAATTTTGGGGTAGATACCATAGATGTCATTATGAAACATTAAAGCCAGGATGACATGATAATCTACCCCTCATCAACTTAGGGGTAAATCCTTGATTTTGCAACAAAAAATCAAGAAAAAGGTGGTGGTTTGGATGCGATAAACGCCCAAAAATTAAGCTTGTTCAAGCAAAATTCTCAACATCCTTCGCAAAGGCTCTGCCGCACCCCAAAGGAGCTGATCACCAACCGTGAAGGCACCTAAAAAGTCATCCCCCATGGCTAATTTGTGAAGTCGCCCAACTGGGACACTCAAAGTACCTGTAACCGCTGCAGGAGTGAGTTCTGCCTCCGAAACCTCTCTAATATTGGGGATAACTTTGACCCAATCATTGCCAGCGGCGAGCGTATCTTCAATATCCTTGAGTGGAATATTCTGTTTCAGTTTGATTGTCAATCCCTGAGAGTGACAACGCATTGCGCCTATACGCACACAAAGCCCATCAATGGGGATACTTCCCGAGGATCTAAAGGGTGGGAGACCCAAGATTTTGTTGCACTCAGCCCCGCCTTTCCACTCTTCCTTGGTTTGTCCGTTTTCATAGGGCACATCAATCCAAGGAATTAAACTGCCTGCCAATGCAGTATTTCTAAAATTTGATTTTGGAAAGGCGCTACTGCGAAGGGTTTGCGTTACTTTTCTGTCAATATCTAAAATTGCAGAGGAGGGGTTTTGTAACTCATCTTTGACACTGTCATGCAACGCACCCATTTGTTGCAAGAGCTCACGCATGTTTTGCGCGCCAGCGCCTGAGGCGGCTTGATAAGTCATCGCACTAATCCACTCTACCCAACCTTTGTTGAGTAATGAGCCCATAGCCATCAACATTAAGCTAACTGTACAGTTGCCACCAATCCAATTTTTCCCACCTGAGTGCAGTGCTTTGTCGATGACTGATTTGTTGACGGGATCCAAAATAATGACAGCATCGTCTTTCATCCGTAGCGATGAAGCAGCGTCGATCCAGTGGCCTTGCCAATTGGCTGCGCGCAACTTAGGGAAAATTTCGTTCGTGTAGTCCCCCCCTTGGCAAGTAATAATAATGTCGCATTTGCTTAGCGCATTAATATCTTTTGCATCCAGGAGTTTGGTTTCATTTTTTGCGAAGGAAGGTGCTTGGCCACCCACATTGGATGTTGTAAAAAACACAGGTTCAATAAGGGCAAAGTCACCTTGGGCTTGCATGCGTTCAATCAAAACTGATCCCACCATGCCTCTCCAGCCCACCAAACCTACTACATTTGAGACGCGTGCCATAACGGTTATCCCTTTATATTGAAAAATTGTTATTTATTAATTTACTTTAACGCTGCCACTACAGCGTCACCCATTTGTACAGTCCCGACACGTTGAGTGCCCTCTGAGTAAATGTCGGGAGTGCGAAGTCCGCTTGCCAATACTTTTTGTACAGCACGCTCTATGCGATCAGCTTGTGCGGGCATGTTTAATGAAAACCGCAACATCATAGCCGCTGACAAGATGGTAGCCAATGGATTGGCCAAGCCTTTTCCAGCAATATCTGGGGCGCTACCGTGACTGGGCTCATAAAGGCCTTGATTCTTTGCATTGAGTGATGCCGATGGAAGCATACCAATTGATCCTGTAAGCATTGCTGCTTCATCCGACAAAATGTCCCCAAACATATTTCCAGTAACGAGCACATCAAACTTTTTAGGCTCCTTTACTAATTGCATGGCAGCGTTATCTACATACATATGATCTAGTGCAACGTGTGGATAGGCTTTGCCAATCTCAGTTGCAACGTCACGCCACAATTGTGAAGTCTCTAACACATTGGACTTGTCTACGCTGGTTACGCGTTGAGAGCGTTTCTCTGCTGCCTTAAAAGCGGTGTGCATGATACGTTCAATTTCTGGACGCGTGTAGCGCATCGTGTCAAAGCCCTCTTCGGCGCCAATAAACGGGCCATCAACGGCTGTGCGTCTGCCTTTGGGTTGTCCAAAATAAATATCACCCGTGAGTTCGCGAATAATCAAAATGTCTAGTCCACCGATGAGTTCTGGCTTAAGACTAGAGGCATGCGTTAACTCTGGATAACAGATTGCAGGACGAAAATTAGCATAAAGACCTAGTGTTTTTCGAAGGCCCAAAATAGCTTGTTCTGGTCTTAGGGAGCGCTCCAAATTGTCATATTTCCAGTCCCCAACTGCACCAAATAAAACCGCATCAGCTTGCTGGGCCAGGCGTGCTGTTGCCTCAGGCAGGGGATGACCGCTGGACTCATAGGCGCTCCCACCAACATCGGCTTGTTCGAGCTCGAGTTTTAAATCTAAAACGGATAGCACTTTAAGTGCTTCTGCAACGATCTCAGGACCAATTCCATCGCCAGGTAAAACTGCTACTTTCAATTGTGTACTCCTTCGATCATGGTCTGGGCCAGCCAAGGTTTGGTGGACAGACGCTCAGCTTCAAAGGCGCGAATCTTATCTGCATGTCTGAGCGTCAATCCAATGTCATCAAACCCGTTGAGTAAACAGTATCTTCTAAAGGGTTCGACCGTGAATGCAATGCTTTCACCTTGATCTTTAACGATCTGCTGGGCTTCTAGGTCAATGGTTAATTTAAATCCTGGGAAAGCTGCAGCTTCGTGGAAGAGTTTATCAATCACATCCTCAGCAAGAGTGATGGGGAGAAGGCCATTTTTAAAGCTATTGTTAAAGAAGATATCAGCATAACTAGGCGCCAAAATGCATCTAAAACCAAATTGATCAAGCGCCCAAGGCGCGTGTTCTCTGGAGGAACCGCAGCCAAAATTTTTACGCGCTAAAAGAATAGATGCACCCTGATAGCGAGGTAGATTCAATACAAAGTCAGGATTGGGTTTGCGAGTAGTTGGGTCTTGTCCTGGAAAGCCAGGATCAAGGTAGCGCCATTCATCAAACAAATTAACGCCAAAGCCGGTCTTGCGAATTGACTTTAAAAACTGTTTCGGAATAATTGCATCGGTGTCAACGTTTTCACGGTCCATCGGTGCTACCAAGCCTTTGTGTACGGTAAATTTTTGCATATGGGGGCTCTCTTGTATCAAGCGTATTGACGAATGTCGACAAAGTGGCCGTTAATGGCCGCCGCCGCCGCCATTGCTGGACTAACTAAATGAGTACGTCCACCTGCACCTTGCCTGCCTTCAAAATTCCTATTGCTCGTTGAGGCACAGCGTTCACCGGGTTCAAGCCGGTCAGCATTCATCGCCAAGCACATGGAGCATCCTGGTTGGCGCCATTCAAAGCCCGCAGCTTTGAAGATTTTATCTAGTCCTTCTTTTTCGGCTTGCTCTTTAACAAGTCCAGACCCAGGAACAATCATCGCAACTTTTACGTTACGTGAAACTTTTTGACCTAGTTTTTTGATGACGTATGCTGCCTCGCGCATATCTTCTATCCGACTATTGGTGCACGAGCCAATAAATACTTTATCAATAGTGATATCTGAAATCTTCTTCCCAGGCGTGAGTCCCATGTAAGTTAAAGCACGCTCAATGGCTCCGCGTTTATTGTCGTCTCGTTCGCGGTCTGGATCAGGAATGCTGTCATTCACAGACAAGACCATCTCAGGTGAGGTACCCCAAGTCACTTGAGGTTGTATGAGTGAGGCATCTAAGGTCACCGTTTTATCAAAGTGTGCACCCGGATCTGAGTGCAGTGTTTTCCAGTAAGCAACCGCCTGCTCCCAAGCTACCCCTTGAGGGGCCATAGGACGCCCTTTAATGTATTCAATTGTTTTTTCATCTACTGCAACCAAGCCAGCCCGAGCGCCGGCTTCTATGGCCATATTACATACGGTCATTCGACCTTCCATGCTGAGTGCGCGAATCGCAGATCCCGCAAATTCGATCGTGCAACCTGTACCGCCTGCTGTGCCAATCTTGCCAATTATGGCAAGAACAATGTCTTTAGCTGAACAGCCTTTGGGGAGTTGACCGTCAACTTGGATTAATAAATTTTTAGCTTTTTTAGCCAAGAGTGTTTGTGTCGCCATAACGTGCTCAACCTCACTCGTGCCAATGCCGTGGGCAAGCGCAGCGAAAGCACCATGTGTAGAAGTGTGAGAGTCTCCGCAGACCACTGTCATCCCTGGAAGTGTTGCACCGTTCTCAGGTCCAACGACGTGGATAATACCTTGGCGCTTTGATAGGAAGGGGAAATAGGCAGCAGCGCCGTATTCACTGATATTCTTATCTAACGTTGTAATTTGTTCTTTGCTGATGGGATCCAAAATACCGTCGTATCCATGTTCCCATCCCGTTGTGGGCGTGTTGTGATCGGCAGTAGCAACAATTGAAGAAAGGCGCCAGACTTTGCGCCCTTCGACCCTGAGTCCTTCAAATGCCTGTGGGCTTGTCACTTCGTGGACCAAATGGCGGTCTATATAAAGAACCGCTGTTCCGTCCTCCTCTGAGTGGATGACGTGTTCGTCCCATATTTTGTCGTAGAGTGTGCGTCCCATATTTATATGATCCCTAAGAAGACGGAAAACAAAGGAGCGGAATAAATCCCGTTCTTCAGAAATATTTAAGAAAAGGGGTCTATTTTAGCAACGACTGACCCTTTAATGCACGCAGTTGGACTTAAAAATACACCCCTTATAGAAAGGGCTTAGACCAAGCTAAGACCAAGCTAAGACCAAGCTAAGACTTCAAGAGGCCAGTGACCAAATAACACTGTAATACCCATTAAAGCGAGCAAACTCACTGAAGAGAGGTAATTTAAGGAATCTAACTAGGGAGTTTCATAGACTCAGCCCTTACTAATGTCATCCAAGTAGTTGTAAGTAAGGTAAGGAGTAGAAAATTCAATTCAACTAATCTTTAATGACCAGGGTTGACTGCACCCGCCTTGCACGGTGATCAATATAGTAGCCCCCGTACTCTGTGTAACGCATCACCGCTTGGTTGCATTTAGAACATGAAAAAACGTCACATCTGTTGTACGGAAAGTGTTTGATCGATATCAATGCCTTCGGGTCATCCACACGTAAAGCGTTGGGTTGATATTCCTCAAATGTGGGCTCATCAACGCTTGAGTCTCTAAGCGTTCCTAGTTGCAGCAACTGCTCGCTTGGCCACATACTCTCGCTCATAGTGTCCCATCCCTCGCAGCGCAACAAACTGCAAGTACACGACTTAGATCCACATTCCTCTACTTTGGTGAGTAGTAAAGACAACTCTTGAGGATCTTTGATTAACTTTAGGTCTGCGCTCATAGGAGGTGGGTTTGGTGGGAGAGTTGGTTAATCGGAAAAGTTCAGCAATCAGAGTGTCTGAACGCATGTAAAAAGAGCTCTACAGACAAGCTGAGAGCTCTTTTGGATTTACCGAGAACAATTATGGCTACTTGGGGTTAGTCGCTCCAAAGGAGCGCCAAAACACCCAGCCTCGTTTTTGAACTGGGATGACCTATTAACGCTTGTTAACAGGTGGGACATCACGCCTTACAGAGCCTGTAAAGAGTTGACGTGGTCTACCAATCTTGTACTCTGGATCTGCAATCATTTCATTGAGTTGTGCAATCCAACCTACTGTTCGAGCCATTGCAAAGATTCCTGTAAATAATTTAACTGGAATACCAATAGCTCGTTGAACGATTCCGGAGTAGAAGTCAACGTTGGGGTAGAGTTTACGAGAAACGAAGTAATCATCCTCTAAAGCAATTTTCTCAAGTGCTTTGGCTAGTTTGAAGAGTGGGTCGTTTTCCAGTCCCAACTCTTTTAGCACTTCGTTACAAGTTTCTTGCATGAGTTTAGCGCGAGGATCGTAGTTTTTATAAACACGGTGACCAAAGCCCATTAACTTAACGCCTGAATTCTTGTCTTTAACCTGTGAAATGAATTCGCCTACTTTTTCAACGCCGCCTTTTGCTTGAATGTCGCCAAGCATGTTGAGGCAAGCCTCATTAGCTCCACCGTGCGCTGGACCCCAAAGGCATGCTACACCCGCGGCGATTGCAGCAAAGGGGTTGGTTCCTGAGGAACCGCAAAGTCTTACTGTTGATGTAGATGCATTTTGCTCATGGTCAGCATGCAAAATGAAAATGCGGTCTAAAGCTTTCTCTAGTACAGGGTTCACTTTATAGTCTTCGCAGGGAGTGCCAAACATCATGTGTAGGAAGTTGCCTGCATAACTCAAGTTATTTTGAGGGTACATGTAGGGCTGACCAATACTGTATTTGTAGGCCATCGCAACTAGTGTTGGCATTTTTGCAATCAATCTAATCGCTGCTATGTCGCGGTGCTCTGGATTATTAATGTCTGTGCTGTCGTGATAAAAAGCAGATAGTCCTCCGACAAGCCCCGTCAATACAGCCATGGGATGAGCGTCTCTTCTAAAGCCGCGCATGAAATACTGCATTTGGTCATGGACCATTGTGTGATTCGTAACAAGGTGAGTAAAGTCTTTTTTCTTTTGTACGCTGGGCAAGTCACCATACATTAGGAGATGGCAGGTGTCCATGAAGTCGCAAGACGTTGCAAGTTGCTCAATGGGGTATCCGCGGTAAAGCAACTCACCTTTGTCGCCGTCAATATAAGTAATAGCAGATTGACAAGATGCAGTCGATAAAAATCCTGGATCATAGGTGAACATGCCGGTCTGTCCGTATAACTTGCGGATGTCGATGACGTCAGGTCCAATTGAGCCTTGATAAACGGGCATCTCAAAACTGGGAGAGCCGTTGCTAAAGGAAATCGTTGCCTTGTTATCTGAGAGTTTCATAATTAGTTCCTGTTACTTGTGCTAATACTTTGATTACGCTGTTTTTAAATCTAGTGAAACCGATTCAACCCTTAAGCAATTTAATTACTTTTTGAATTTCTGGCTTCTCAGTTTTCTCTGCATTTGTCTCGTTGTCTAACTCTTTGTGGTTATTAATTAAATCGTGAACGCTTTTAGTTGTCCTGCCAAGCAAAATATCTAGTAAATCATTGTCTGTGAGGCGCATGATTTCGTACATTGCTCTAGCATTACCTACAGTTAGGTTGTTGCCATGGCGTTGGAAGAACTTTTGAATAAACAAGTC
Source organism: uncultured Burkholderiales bacterium (assembly GCA_903896615.1). Classification (GTDB taxonomy): domain Bacteria; phylum Pseudomonadota; class Gammaproteobacteria; order Burkholderiales; family Burkholderiaceae_C; genus Limnohabitans. The sequence goes on along the minus strand of CAITYM010000063.1, from coordinate 15,800 downwards.
ATTTTCAAGCAATCCTCGCCTGCAGCGCCACCGAAGTCTATTTAATCCAGCATCCCCAAGGGGTTCGCCCTCACTCAGTCCCATTAAACTTGGGTCGCTGGGGTGATCAAGCAAACTCTCTTGCATAAAGTGTTTTATGTGGACGCTAAAGGTTAAACGGCTCGACTAACCATCAGTTCTTTGATTTTGCCAATCGCCTTGGTAGGATTGAGTCCTTTAGGGCAAACATCAACACAGTTCATGATGGTGTGACATCTAAACAGTCTGTATGGATCTTCAAGGTTATCCAAACGTTCTGCGGTGGCTTGGTCTCTGGAGTCAGCGATAAAGCGGTAAGCTTGAAGTAGTCCAGCGGGACCAACAAATTTATCGGGATTCCACCAAAAAGATGGGCAACTCGTTGAGCAGCTTGCGCACAAAATACACTCATAAAGTCCGTTTAGCTCCTCGCGCTCCTCAGGCGACTGGAGTCGCTCTTTCTCTGGGGGCAGGGTGTCATTTACCAAATAAGGTTTGATGGAGTTGTACTGTTTAAAGAACTGCGTCATGTCCACAATCAAATCGCGAACAACGGGGAGTCCAGGCAGTGGCTTTAAAACAATCGTTTGTGGCAAGGTTAATAAATTGGTAAGACACGCAAGTCCGTTCTTGCCATTAATATTCATTGCGTCTGAGCCGCAAACGCCCTCTCTACAGGAGCGTCTGTAAGAGATTGATGGATCGATGGCTTTTAATTTAATAAGAGCATCTAACAGCATGCGCTCATTACCTTCGAGTTCAATTTCGATGGTTTGCATGTAAGGCTTCTCATCTTTCTCGGGGTCGTAGCGATAGATTTTGAAGGTACGTTTTTGCATATTTGTTCTCCGTTTAAATCAGAGTAATTTGGACTGAATGTGTTTTTTGATGAAAGTTTAGAACGTACGAACCTTAGGGGGTACGCTGTCTACGGTTAGAGGTTTGAGTTGAACTGGTTTGTAGCTCAAACTGTTGTTATAAGAGTGCCAAAGGGTGTGCTTCATCCAAGTGGCATCATCACGCCCGAGTGGGTGAACTGGATCATCGGCTGGGCGCTCATAGTCTTCAACAGTATGTGCTCCTCTGCACTCTTGACGGGCTGCAGCCGATTCCATAGTGGCTTGTGCGCACTCAATCAAGTTATCAACTTCAAGCGCTTCAATCCGTGCTGTATTGAATACTTTTGAGGTGTCTTTTAAACCGATGCGTCCTACACGTTCACGCAACTCGGCAATTTTCTTTACGCCTTCGTCCATGCTGGCTTGTGTTCTAAACACACCAGCATGAAGTTGCATGGCTGCGCGCAGATCATTGGCTACGTCTTGTGAGTACTCACCGTCCTTTGCGTTGTCTAGCCTTGCCAAGCGAGCAAGTGTTTTGTCGGCTGCATCAGCGGGAAGGGGTTTGTGAGCCTTAGTCTTTAAAGCGGACTCAACGATGTGATTGCCGGCTGCGCGTCCAAAGACCAATAAATCTAGCAATGAATTTGTACCCAATCTGTTTGCACCGTGAACGCTTACACAAGAGCATTCGCCTACAGCGTAAAGGCCTCCAACCACTGAATTGAATTCGTGGCCGTTGGGTACCACAACTTGTCCGTGAACATTGGTAGGTATGCCGCCCATTTGGTAATGGATCGTTGGTACCACTGGAATAGGTTCTTTGGTGATGTCAACGTTTGCAAAGTTAACACCGATTTCATAAACAGATGGCAAACGCTTATGAATTGTTTCGGCACCTAAGTGGTCAAGTTTTAAGAGCACATGATCTTTGTTAGGTCCACAGCCACGGCCTTCTTTGATTTCTTGATCCATTGAGCGAGACACAAAGTCTCTTGGAGCCAAGTCTTTAAGGGTAGGTGCATAACGCTCCATGAAGCGCTCACCGTTGCTATTTAGCAAAATTGCACCCTCACCGCGACAACCTTCGGTTAGCAAAACACCTGCGCCGTGCACACCTGTTGGGTGGAATTGCCAAAACTCCATGTCCTCAAGAGGTATGCCTGCGCGTGCAGCCATACCCATACCGTCACCGGTATTGATGAATGCATTAGTGGAAGCTGCAAATATTCTCCCAGCCCCACCAGTTGCTAGAAGTACTGTCTTAGCTTCAAGAATGAAAACCTCGCCCGTTTCCATCTCAAGTGCTGTGACGCCTACAACATCGCCTTCAGCGTCTCGGATCAGGTCAAGGGCCATCCATTCAACAAAGAAGTTAGTTTTGGACTCAACGTTTTGTTGGTACAAGGTATGCAGCATAGCGTGACCTGTTCGGTCTGCTGCTGCGCAGGCCCTTTGAACCGCTTTTTCACCGTAATTGGCAGTATGTCCACCAAATGGCCTTTGATAAATTGTGCCATCAGGGTTCCTGTCAAAAGGCATACCCATATGCTCTAGTTCATAGACAACTTTTGGAGCTTCGCGGCACATAAATTCAATGGCGTCTTGATCTCCCAACCAATCTGAACCCTTGATCGTGTCGTAGAAGTGATAATGCCAGTTGTCCTCTGACATGTTGCCAAGTGATGCGCCGATGCCGCCTTGAGCCGCAACGGTATGTGAGCGTGTTGGAAACACCTTGGATAGCACTGCAACGTTGAGTCCAGCACGTGAGAGTTGAAGTGATGCTCTCATTCCAGAGCCACCCGCACCCACAATCACGACGTCAAAGCGGCGGCGGGGTATCGTTGAGGATTTCGTCATTTTTTAAAGTCTCCAAAGAACTTGGATAGCCCAACCAGCACAGCCGAGCAACCACACAATAGTAAAAATTTGTAGGAACAGTCTGAGTCCAATGGGCTTGATGTAGTCCATCCATATATCCCTCATACCGACCCATACGTGATAAGTGAGGGCCAAAATCGTAGCAAAGGTCAGCGCCTTCATCCACTGCGCACTAAAGATGGAGGCCCACTTGTCGTAACCGATCTCTCCGCTCGTAAAAATGATTTGAACAAGAATTAAAGCTGTCAGAAGAGCAATCAAAGCCGCGGTCACGCGTTGGGCGAGCCAATCACGCAGTCCGTAATGAGCCCCAACCACAATCCGTTTAGAACCAAAATTGACGGACATTTGTAGTACTCCTTTTAGTAAAGACCAAATAATTTAGCCCCAAGCACGAGGGTTAGCCCAATGCTTAAGATTAAAACTGAAATTGCTGAAGATCTACCAAATTCCTTGGTAACAGAATGAGTCGCGTCCATGTATAAGTGACGTAGTCCTGCGATCAGATGGTGTAGAAAAGCCCAAATAAGGCCCAGTGTTATCAACTGAATTACAAAACCTGGAAAGATCCAAAGGCCAGCTACGAAGGCAGACTTGAATTTATAAAATGAGATCTCAGATGAAACTGAAGTGTCAAACATCCAAATAATGAAGGGCAACAATAAAAACATGAATGCACCGCTCACCCTATGCAAAATGGAGACCCACCCAGCAGGTGGGAGTCTGTAGGTAGGCAAATCAACAAATGCATTGATGTTGCGAAACTCAGTTTTATTGGGGTGTAATTCGCTCATGAGTGACTCTTTCTAGTTTGTTGCTCTTTAGAGATTATGGGTTGTATTAGACGGGCATTGGAGAAAAGCTAATCAATGATTTTATTGCAAGGCAAGAGGTAATGTTTAATTGTCATGGATAAACCCGATTAGTTTAGTTCGTTTCTGTAGTGGCAATCTGCCGTTAGGTAAAGGCCTTGCCTGAATTCCATAGGGGTATTGTTATAGGTGAATGCAGTCCGCTCAACACTTAAAACCGGGGTGTTTGTGGAGATTTCCAGAAGTTTTGCTTGAACAGGGTCAGGCAAAAGGGCCTTTATTCGCTCCTGCGCTTTGACCATTTTTACGCCAAAGGCAGACTCAAAGAAGGCGTACATTGGGCCTTGATAATCCCTTAAACGTTCCGCTGTGAGGCCCGCAAAGGAGTGACCGGGTAGCCAAATGTCCTCCAAAATAGTGGCAATGCCTGAGAATGCTAAAACTCTCCTTAAACAAAGTACGTCCTCATCTTTGGTAAGTCCTAGAGCTTTTGCCACCTCTGCGCTGGCGCAGGTTTGCTTGCAGGCTATGATCCGCCTTTCGGCAGAAGGCTTGGTTGATAGGTCCTCTGAGTCGGGCATAAGTTTAAGAAATCGGTACTGGACCCTTTCCTCAAGGTGAGTAGCTACGAACGTTCCAACACCTTGACGCCTAATTAAGATGTTATCGCCCGCTAGTTCATCTATGGCCTTGCGAACCGTGCCTTGGCTAACTTGAAAACGCTCCGCCAAATCCATTTCACTAGGAATAACGTCCCCGGGTTGCCACTCTCCAAGCTGCAAGCTTTGGAGAAGTAATTCTTTGATTTGTTGGTACAGAGGACTAAAAGAGGGGAGGTTAGCCGAAGTCTTGGGAGCTTCAATTCTTGCCTGTAGTGAGTACTTACTGTTGGATTTTAATTCGATGGGCTGAATTTTTTCATCAATTGTTTGAGTGCTGGATTTAATTTGAGCAGACATGAAGTGACAATTGAAGGTTTAAATGGCGTGTAAAAATACTGAAGCTTTAACTGATCATATCTTCTATAAGACATAAGATTACATGAATTTTAAGGGTTTTCCAGAGTAAACTTGAGAAATAGCTTTTTTTAATTTTATTTTTTAATTTTCTGGAGTTTTGCATGAGTAAAAAACCTGTTCGCGTAGCGATTACTGGGGCTGCTGGTCAAATTGGTTATGCCTTGTTGTTTCGAATTGCTTCAGGCGAAATGCTTGGCAAAGATCAACCCGTAATTCTCCAGATGTTAGAAATCCCCGACGAAAAGGCTCAAAAAGCTCTCAAAGGTGTGATGATGGAGCTTGAAGACTGTGCGTTCCCGCTTTTGGCAGGAATGGAAGCTCATTCAGACCCTGTACATGGGTTTAAGGACACTGATTACGCGTTACTCGTAGGCGCAAGACCTAGGGGTCCAGGCATGGAGCGTGCAGACTTGTTGGCTGCAAATGCACAAATCTTCACTGCACAAGGAAAAGCACTAAACGCCTCTGCAAGCCGCGATGTAAGGGTCTTGGTTGTGGGTAATCCTGCAAATACCAACTCATATATTGCAATGAAAAGCGCGCCTGATTTAAACCGTAAAAACTTTACAGCAATGTTGCGCTTGGATCACAACAGAGCTGCAAGTCAAATAGCGGCTAAAACAGGCAAAGCTGTAGCAGATATCGAGAAATTGTGCGTGTGGGGCAATCACTCACCCACTATGTATGCTGACTACAGATTTGCAACCATCGGCGGAAAATCTGTGAAAGACATGATCAACGATCAAGAGTGGAACGCAAAAACATTCCTGCCTACAGTTGGCAAAAGAGGTGCGGCGATTATTGATGCGCGTGGACTCTCCTCAGCGGCTTCTGCAGCAAACGCAGCAATTGATCATATGCGTGATTGGGCACTTGGCACCAATGGCAAGTGGGTCACAATGGGCATTCCTTCTGACGGTTGGTACGGTATTCCCAAGGATACGATGTTTGGTTTTCCCGTGACCTGTGAAGCTGGATCCTATAAAGTGATAGAAGGCTTGGCTATTGATGAATTCAGTCAAACTTGCATAAATAAAACATTGGAAGAACTCCAAGGTGAGCAAGCAGGTGTAGCGCACTTACTGTAATTAACGATGAGTCAACACCACCCCGGGGACATATTAGAGCCCTCACAGGCCGGACAAATTAAGATGCCGGTTTGTGACCATTACTGTGGGGTGGAAGCTCGGATGAAAAAGAGCATCCAGCTCCAAGAGGAGATGACCGCGGAGTTTGGAGTCTGTGTATTTGATGTCACGCTAGACTGTGAGGACGGTGCCCCTGTAGGGGGCGAGCTCGAGCACGCTCAAATGGTGACAGAGTTTGTACAAACAGCAAAGCCAAATGCGAGGATCGGCGTAAGAGTTCATCCCATACACCACCCCAGCTTTGAACAAGACGTTGCTACGATACTCAAAACAGCAGGTCGAAAGATTAGTCATTTGATGTTGCCTAAGGTTGACACGCTAGAGGAGTTAACCCAGGCGTTACACCATGTGAATGAGGCGGGCGGGGCGCATACCCCGATTCATATTTTGGTTGAGTCCCCAAAGGGGATCGCCAATGTTTATGACATAGCCTCCCATCCCAGAGTGCATTCCATCAGTTTTGGAGTGATGGACTTTGTCTCCACTCATGCAGGGGCTATTCCAGCCAGCGCAATGGGTATGGAGGGGCAGTTTACACACCCGTTGGTGATTAGAGCAAAAGTTGAGATCGCCGAAGCTTGTCACGCCAATGGAAAAGTACCGGCTCACTGCGTTGTTACTGAGTATAAAAATACACAGGCTTTGTCCCTTGCGGCCCGAAGGGCCAGCCAGGAGCTTGGTTTTACGAGGATGTGGAGTATTCATCCGGACCAAATTCGACCCATTATTGAGGCCTTTGCTCCCCAAGCAGAGGATGTTGAGCGTGCGGGAGAAATTATTTCGTTAGCAATAAAGGCAGGTTGGGCTCCGATATCGTATGAACAACAACTGCATGACAGGGCTAGTTATAGATTTTTTTGGAATTTATTGGAAAGGGCGCACGCCACTGGGCGGGTTATGCCTATTGAAATAAAACACTTATTCGATGAGAATGCTTAACTCAAATAGAGGAGTAGAGAAAGTGAAGCGATTTATCATTTCAACAGCACTTGTGCTGATATTTGGAGCCACAGTTACGGCGCAGGCGCAAAACAGTCAACTGTCTGGTCTAAAAACGAGTGATTTGACTGCCATAGCTGGTCAAGTCCACACGGGTAAATTGCCGTGTGAGTTGGGTCAATCCGTAACCATCGAGGCTGATCGCCGTTCACCCAATCAGTTCTATTTGGAATATAAAAATGAACGCTATCACTTAACGCCCGTTTACACATCAACTGGAGCTATCCGCTTAGAAGATGAGGCAAGTGGAGCCGTTTGGATTCAACTCTCCAACAAGTCTATGCTTATGAATAGCAAATTAGGCCAGCGACAAGCAGACGAATGCAAGAGTCCTGCTCAAGTCGCGGTTGCTGAGGCGATGAAGTTGGCGCCACCCATTAATATTCTTGAGCCCGCACCTTCTTTAGCGCGCAAATAATATCGATCGAGCCTGCGGCAGATTGATTTAAAACAGTTTTTATTTTTTGTAATTAGTTAGGAGAAACTTTATGTTGTCGGCTTATCGTGAACATTTAAAAGAACGGGCTGCGCTTGGTATTCCACCACTGCCCTTGACTGCCCAGCAAACGGCCGAGTTGATTGAGTTATTAAAAGCACCCCCAAAAGGTGAAGAAGCAACTTTAGTTGAACTCATTACGCACAGAGTTCCCGCAGGTGTTGATGATGCTGCAAAAGTCAAAGCTTCTTTTTTGGCTGCAGTAGCAAAGGGTACTCAGGCATGTGCATTGATCTCTAAGGCAAAAGCTACCGAGTTGCTGAGTACTATGTTGGGAGGTTATAACCTTACCCCCCTTATTGACCTTTTAGACGACAAAGAGTTGGGCCCTATTGCTGCAGACGGACTGAAGAAAACACTTTTGATGTTTGATCAGTTTCATGATGTAAAAGAAAAAGCTGATAAGGGAAACCAAAATGCAAAGAATGTTTTGCAAAGTTGGGCCGATGCCGAGTGGTTCACCTCGCGTCCAGAGCTTTCAAAGAGCATCAAATTAACAGTACTCAAAGTAACGGGTGAGACTAATACAGATGATCTCTCTCCTGCACCAGATGCGTGGAGTAGACCCGATATTCCGTTACATGCACTCGCGATGTTGAAAAATAAACGCGACGGCATTACACCTGAAGAAGACGGCAAAAGAGGTCCAGTTAAGTTTATTGAAGACTTGCGTGCAAAGGGAAATTTGGTTGCTTACGTAGGTGACGTTGTTGGAACGGGTTCTTCCCGCAAATCTGCGACCAATAGTGTTCTTTGGTTTACAGGTGAAGATATTCCGTATGTGCCAAATAAGAGATTTGGCGGCGTATGTTTGGGTAATAAAATCGCCCCAATTTTTTACAACACAATGGAAGATGCTGGAGCGTTGCCAATTGAGTTAGATGTTAGCCAAATGAACATGGGCGATGAAATAGAGCTCAGGCCCTATGAAGGTAAAGCGCTTAAAGGCGGTAAAGTTATTGCTGAATTTGAAGTGAAGAGCGAAGTCCTTTTCGACGAAGTTCGTGCAGGTGGGCGTATACCTTTAATTATTGGCCGTGGCTTAACGGCTAAGGCGCGTGAAGCGCTCGGCTTGCCTGCATCCACATTATTTAGACTGCCTAAGGTGCCTGCTCAGACTAAGCACGGTTTCACTCTTGCTCAGAAAATGGTGGGTCGTGCTTGTGGTTTGCCAGAGGGTAAGGGCGTTCTTCCAGGTACCTATTGTGAGCCACGCATGACCTCCGTTGGCTCCCAAGATACGACTGGGCCTATGACGCGTGATGAGTTAAAAGACTTAGCGTGTTTAGGCTTTTCCTCTGATTTGGTGATGCAATCTTTTTGTCACACCGCAGCGTATCCAAAACCTGTTGATGTGAAGATGCATCATGAGTTGCCTGATTTCATCAGCACTCGCGGCGGTATTTCACTTAAACCTGGTGACGGTATTATTCACTCATGGCTTAACCGTATGCTGTTACCAGATACTGTTGGCACAGGAGGCGACAGTCACACTCGTTTTCCTATAGGTATTAGTTTCCCTGCTGGTTCAGGATTAGTGGCTTTTGCAGCAGCAACTGGTGTAATGCCCCTTGATATGCCGGAGTCTGTATTGGTACGTTTTAAAGGCAAAATGCAGCCCGGCGTAACACTCAGAGATTTAGTCCATGCAATTCCCTTGTATGCAATTAAGCAAGGGCTTTTAACGGTTGAGAAAAAGGGTAAGAAAAATATCTTCTCTGGTCGTATTCTTGAAATTGAAGGTCTATCCGATCTGAAAGTTGAGCAGGCATTTGAATTGTCTGACGCATCCGCAGAGCGCTCTGCAGCGGGATGTACTGTGCATTTAAATAAAGAGCCAATCATTGAGTACATTCACAGTAATATAGTTCTACTGAAAAACATGATTGCTCAAGGCTACAGTGATGCTAGAACTATCACACGACGTATTCAAGCGATGGAAGCTTGGCTTAAAAAGCCAGACCTATTGCAAGCGGATAAGGACGCGCAGTACACAGCTGTCATCGAAATCGATTTGGCAGAAATCACAGAGCCTATCGTTTGTTGTCCAAATGATCCAGATGATGCTAAAACCTTGTCAGACGTTGCGGGTCAGAAAATTGATGAGGTATTCATCGGCTCTTGTATGACCAATATCGGACACTTTCGCGCGGCCTCTAAACTTCTTGAAGGTAAGCGTGACATCCCCGTTAAATTATGGATGGCACCACCCACCAAAATGGATGCTGAGCAATTAACGCTAGAGGGACATTACGGAGTGTTTGGCGCCGCTGGTGCACGTATGGAAATGCCTGGCTGCTCTTTGTGTATGGGCAATCAAGCACAGGTTAAAGAAGGTGCAACGGTGATGTCTACCAGTACCCGAAACTTCCCCAACCGTTTGGGCAAAAATACCAATGTCTATTTGGGCTCTGCAGAGCTTTCTGCAGTTGCCTCTAAATTGGGAAGAATTCCTACGAAGGCAGAGTATTTGGCTGATACCGGTGTGCTAACTCCTAACGGAGATTCGATTTATAAGTATTTAAACTTTGATCAAATCGAAGAGTACAAGAACGTAGCGGACCACGTTGCATCTTGATATCTGTAAGGATCCTAGTGGGTTAACTAATACCGACTAGCCCTTATTAGACCGTATAAAAATGGAGGCCAAAGCAAATCGCATTGGCCTCCATTTTCTTTTGTGACTGGTCTTAGTCTCAACGGATTACATCAAAAGGTGCTCCCCCGCGTTGTCACCGCCAAGGGTTACATAGTTAACGCGTCTAATATCCATTAGTTTAAGACCGCCAGCGTAAGAAATAGAGCTTTGAATATCCTCTTGCATCTCTCTTAGAGTGTCCTTTAAATGTCCCTTAATAGGCTCTAATATTCTCTTACCCTCCACGTGTTTGTATTCTCCTTTGTTAAAGTCACTGGCGCTGCCGTAGTACTCTTTGTAGCGCTTACCGTCAACTTCAACTGTTTGACCTGGACTCTCCTCATGGCCTGCAAGCATAGATCCAATCATGATCATGGTTGCCCCAAATCTAATGCTCTTAGCAATATCCCCGTGCTCTCTGATACCACCGTCAGCAATGATGGGTTTGGTGGCCACCCTTGCGCACCACTTAAGCGCAGAGAGTTGCCAACCGCCAGTACCAAAACCGGTTTTAATTTTGGTGATACAGACTTTGCCTGGGCCGATGCCGACTTTGGTTGCGTCTGCTCCCCAGTTCTCTAGGTCAATGACGGCCTCTGGGGTGCCAACATTACCCGCAATAATGAATGATTTTGGAAGTTTGTTTTTAAGATAAACAATCATCTTTTGCACTGTGTCGGAATGACCGTGTGCAATGTCAATTGTGATAAATTCAGGGTTTAGTCCTAGGGCAACAAGTTGATCAACCAGTTTGTAATCGGCTTCCTTGACGCCCAGGGAAATAGATGCAAAGAGATTTTTACTCTTCATCGTTTTAACAAATTTGACACAGTCCAGGTCAAATCTATGCATGACATAAAAATATCCGTTTTGCGCAAGCCATTCACAAATGGACTCATCCACAACGGTTTTCATATTGGCTGGGACAACCGGAATTTTAAAGGTGTGACCACCTAAAGTGACAGAGGAGTCACACTGCGAGCGACTCTCTACTCTACATTTACGGGGAAGGAGAAGTATGTTCTCGTAATCAAATATTTCCATGCACCAAGCTCCAAAACAAGTTAAAAATACGAAGTGGGCGCTTGGTCGGTCAGATTTTAGTAATCCGGACGCAGAATACTTGGGCCCGGTTTCTGATTCTACCGCCATATCGCGGGGGTATCAAAGACTTTGCAGATTAGGCGGCAAAGCCCTGTGTATAAACCTACAATTCAGGAATGCAACATACAAACACAAGTGACAGTGAATTAGGAAGCTTAGTAGGGATAGGGGGGGCAGATTCAAACTCTCCTCTGACGCGTGGCCTCAACGCCGAGCAGCGCGCCGCAGTGGAGTTGCCCAGTGAGCACGCTCTCATCTTGGCGGGTGCAGGGTCTGGAAAAACTAGAGTTTTAACTACACGGATAGCTTGGTTGTTACAAACAGGTCAAGTCTCACCTGGTGGAATTTTGGGCGTCACTTTTACAAATAAAGCGGCCAAGGAGATGTTGACCAGGCTCTCGACAATGCTCCCCATTCACGCCAAAGGAATGTGGATTGGAACATTCCACGGCTTATGCAATCGATTTTTAAGAGCGCACTGGAAGCTTGCGAATTTACCCCAGGCATTTCAAATTCTTGACACCCAAGACCAGCTCTCGTGTATCAAGCGTTTGTATAAAGAGTTCAAAGTCGATGAAGAGCGCTATCCGGCAAAACAAACCATGTGGTTTATCGCTGGCTCCAAAGAGGAGGGGATGAGGCCAGAACAGATCATCGTTAAAGATTCTGATACCCGTAAACTCGTTGAACTTTATCAACTCTATGAGGCACAGTGCCAAAAGGAGGGGGTCGTAGATTTTGCGGAATTGATGCTTCGTTCGTATGAGCTTTTAAGGGATAACGAGTCTCTTAGGGTGCACTACCAGAGCCGGTTTAAACATTTGTTGATTGATGAATTTCAAGACACAAATAAGCTGCAATACGCTTGGCTTAAGTTACTTTGCGGCGCTGAATCAAGTATGTTTGCTGTCGGAGATGATGATCAAAGCATTTATGCTTTTAGGGGAGCAAGGGTTGGAAATATGGCTGACTTTGTGGATCAGTTCAAAGTTAAGCACCAAATCAAATTAGAGCAAAACTACCGCTCCTACAGCAACATCTTAGATACAGCCAATCACCTGATCAGTCACAACAAGACGCGACTTGGTAAGAATTTACATACAGATCAAGGTTCGGGTGAGCCGGTCAGACTGATCGAGACGGCAACGGACCTGATGGAGGCACAGTGGTTGGTGGAGGAGTTAAAGCAGTTGCTTCGTGACGGTGAAAACGGAGACGCTACTAACGGAGTAGTCAACAAGAGTGAAATTGCCATTTTGTACAGGAGCAATGCTCAAAGTCGCGTTATTGAAACTACTTTATTCAATAATGCGGTTCCCTACCGTGTTTACGGTGGCCTGCGATTCTTTGAACGCGCAGAGATTAAAAGTGCGCTTGCCTATTTGCGATTACTGGAAAATCCAAGCGATGATACGAGTTTCCTGCGTGTCGTTAATTTCCCGACTCGCGGAATTGGTGCTCGCACTTTAGAACAATTAACGGATATAGCCAGAGAAAAGAATTTATCTTTGTATCAGGCAGTTCCTTTTATGAGCGGAAAAGCAGGAGTTAATTTAACTTCTTTTATAGCGCTCATTAATGAAATCAGAGCTCAATCTGAAAATTGCACATTAAAGGATATTGTTGAATTAGTTCTTGATCAATCAAAGCTTGTGGAGCATTACCAATCAGAGAGAGAGGGGGCTGATAGAGTGGAGAATTTACTTGAATTGGTGAATGCTGCTCAAAGTTTTGTGATGCTAGAGGGGTTTGGGCGTGATGCGATTGCAGTAGCGCAAAGAAATGTCCCTAACAGTGCAGAGGGGGTTGCTGAGGGCGCTCCGTCCGTCAATGCGTCTACACTTACCTTTACAAATGAAGATACGGGTGAGACTCAGTCACCATTGATTGCATTTTTAACCCACGCTGCTCTAGAGGCTGGCGATAACCAAGCGCAGGCAGGGCATGAGGCTGTACAACTGATGACGGTGCACGCAGCCAAGGGCTTAGAGTTTGATTGTGTATTCATTACCGGGCTTGAGGAGGGTTTATTTCCTCATGAAAACTCAATGAATGATCACAATGGATTAGAGGAGGAGCGACGACTGATGTATGTAGCCATCACGCGTGCCCGAAAACGTTTGTACTTAAGTCACTCACAGACCAGAATGCTTCACGGCCAGACACGTTACAACATACGCTCAAGGTTTGTGGATGAACTGCCTGAACACACCATCAAATCACTGACGCCGCCCAAGGTTGCTACGCCCTTGCCTACCTGGGGAGCATGGGATTCAGGTAGCAAAAGCTCAACTTATTCAAATATAAGTCCTTATAAAAGGGCTAACGCAAGCGCACCACTTCAACCCGTCGTTCAACGACCTAAAGAGGGACCTAATCAATGGGTTCAAGTGGGTGTGAAGGTGTTTCATTCAAAATTTGGCGAAGGCAAAGTGATCTCCCTTGAAGGTAACGGGGACGATGCAAGGGCACAGGTTAACTTTCCACGACACGGGATTAAATGGCTTGCACTGTCGGTTGCTAAACTAACCCAAGTAGAGGCTTGAATTTTCCAGTTTAAGCAGAAGTTGAAAAACGGGGTATTTTAAAAATATTCATTGCCACCACTACCCGTCGCTCATCGGTTGGCGGTACATGGTGTTCTAAGATACCTGGAAATAAAACCAATGAGCCCGACACAGGCTTGACGACAATGGAATTAGCGAAAATAATTGGCGCACTTTGCGGGCTTGCTTCTAAATAGACAACGGCTGAAAAGTCGGCAGGAAAATGGTTGTGGGGTATAGTTTGATCTGAGTGTTCATAAACAGCGCACCAACAATCGGCCGTGAATAGGTCAATATTAATGGCGTCGAGATCGCAGCTGAGTGTCTCTTTAGACATCCTTTTCGCAACCTTCATAACTATTTGGGTTAACGGAACTAATTTTGAATTTAAGAGATGGCTTTTGTAAGAGCTTGAGTATTTGGCTTTTACGTTGGAGGGTACGCTCTCAGGATGCGTAACTTGTAGTTCATCAACCGCCTCCCTCGCTAGGGCAAGCTCCCCTGGGTGATTGTTTAAATCACAGCAAAAAATAGGTAACTTAGTCGGTACAGCTATTTTGGTTATATCAAGTTCTGGTGTTTTATCCATTGGGGGATCCATTTTTGAAGCTATCTAGATGGAGTTGAATAATCAAAATTTTATGTCAAAACTTGGATCTGATGACTCTTAAAAGACTTGTAGTCCTTTTATAGTCCGCTTGTAATATGGCTATAAAAATGTATGACTAAAAGGTAAAAGGGGAGGGGGCAAGTCTGTCGCCATAGGTGTGCACAACCTAAGGCCAGTCCAGCAAAAGAATTATCAATAGATAAGGATATATTTTTTGTTAATTTAGTTTCGATATAAATCTATAACAACTTCTCTAGGATTTTCGGTGCGTTAATACTTTTTGAATACGGTTACGATTAATCCATTATGGAAAATAAATTCCAATAAATTACCATTAGTACTAAGGTTCCTATTTTTAATAAATTAACTTAAATTCATCAAAATAGCACTAAAGAATTTGGCATTTGAGCCGATTAATAAGAGGCGATAAATTCGTTCTTGAGAATGGAAACCCGGTTCGCATCCCGAACTTTGACTTTTAGCTGTGTCCAAAAAGGCTAATTATTCAGATCTTAGGTGGAGGATGCTGGGTGAAATTTCGAATTGTTTAAAACCGAATTAGTTGGCTATTGCAACTAAATTCACTGATTGGCATCACTTCAATGTCTATTAACGCTGCATTCTTATCAAACTTGACCTCCTCTGAGATGATGATACTGACACTTAGTCAGGTCCAAGGCATCAGTGCGAGCGAAATGCAATCTTTGAGTAATAACTTGGTTGATGCACTTACAAGTACGCAAATCAGTGAGTTATTGTCTTCACAGGTGGCGGCCATCACAACTCGACAATTGAGGACTTTAAGTACTAATCAGATTTCAGCCATTAGCACGGGTAGCATTTCTGCTTTAACGAGTTCTCAAATCGCTGCATTAACTAGCGTTCAAATTGCGGCGATTGCAGTCTCTGATATTGGTTATCTAACCACAGGGGAAGTTGTCTCGTTAAGTTCAGCACAAATTGCAGCTTTGAGTACTGGACAAATTGGAGCACTATTAACTACTCAAGTAGCAGCTCTAGGGTCACAACAGGCTTTGGGAATAACGACTCAAAATATTGCCTACCTAACCAGTGATCAATTTCAGGCCTTGTCAACTCAAGTAGTCGCTGGTTTGACTACTTCTCAAATAACAGCTCTTACTTCGACTCAAACTGTAGGTTTCAGTGCGAGCCAAATAGATGCAGTCAACTTGCATATTCAGGCCTTGACTACAAACAGTATTCAGTCGTTGTCGACTTCTGCGGTTGCTGAGCTACAGTACTTGCAAATTCAAGGACTTTCCACCAATTTAATCGATGCGTTAACAACAACGCAGCTATTGGCTTTGTCAACTGCTCAGATTCAGTGGTTAACTAGTGCACAGGTTAACGGTTTAACGACACTACAAATCGCTGGTTTATCAACCTCCGAGTTGGCAGCACTTTCAACAACCCAGATCGGGGCTTTAAACACAGCATCAATGGCCGCGTTGGGATCATCAGGGCTTGCTGCCTTAAGCACTGCGCAGGTTAGTACTTTAAACGTCTCACAATTAAATGCATTAACTACGAGTGGGATTAGCGGATTGAGCACAGCCGATGTGGTGGCACTGACGACACAGCAGATCGCGGGACTCTCAAGTACGGTTATCTCTGGATTGTCGACCTCGCAGGTCCAGGCATTAACGAGCGCGCAGGCTGTTGCACT
>CAITYM010000062.1 GCA_903896615.1 uncultured Burkholderiales bacterium | reverse complement strand
TGAGCGTGAGCCAAGACATCTTTTCTTGAAATATCTAAGGCTTTTATACAAGCGGTATGTAGATTTTTATCTAATACGCCCGATTGCCCTGATTTCACTACATCTATCGGGCCTGGAGCAGGGAATGCGGCGACCGGTGTACCACACGCCATAGCCTCTAGCATTACCAGACCAAAGGTATCAGTGACGCTTGTAAATACAAATACATCTGCGGATCTATAAAGTGTTGCCAAAGAGGGACCATCCAACATACCAAACCAACGAACTGTTGGGTACGCTTTGTAAAGCCTTTCGCGCTCGGGACCGTCTCCAGCAACCCATTTTTCACCTGGAAGATCAAGTTTTAAGAACTCATCAATTTGTTTCTCAACCGCCAGTCGTCCCACATGTAAAAAGATCGGCCCCTTTCCCCTTGGAATCGTTGAACCGAGGGGGTTGAACATCTCAAAATCTACGCCCCGACTCCAAACGCGGGGGGATGCGAATCCGCGAGCTTTAAGATCATTCACTATCGCAGGTGTAGGTGCCAAATTAACTTTTGCGGCATTGTGAAATTTTCTAAAAACCGAATAAATCCATGATGTCGGAACTCCGAACCGCATATTCACATACTCAGGAAACCGGCTGTGATAAGAAGTGGTAAAAGGCCATTTACGCTTAATAGCTATTGATCTGGCCAACCACCCCAGTGGGCCTTCAGTAGCGATATGTAGACAATCTGGCTTTGAATCATCAATCAGTTTTGTCAGTTGGCCCTTAGTCGTCAAGGCCAGAGAAATCTCTGGATAAGTGGGACAAGGAAATGATTTAAAGAGATTGGGGGTTATAAACTGAACAATATGCCCTTTCTTCTCTAGCTCTTTAGAGGTCATCTTAAGGGTTCGCACGACGCCATTGACCTGCGGCTCCCAGGCGTCTGAGATGATTAGGATTTTCATATTAGACCCATTAGCGGCTAAGTACTGGCGTCATTTGCTTGACCAAGTCAACTTCTTGGTCCCAGTAAATGATCTCAAGCTTTCCGTCCAAGTGCTCGACCAACGCCGTACGACTCTCAACCCAGTCCCCGTCGTTACAGTAAAGAACTCCGTCTATATCTCTAATCTCAGCGTGGTGGATATGCCCACAAACAACGCCTTGATATCCCTTGCGTTTAGCTTCCTTGGCAACAGCAATCTCATAGTCATTAATAAAGCCAACCGCTTGTTTGACTTTGTGCTTTAAATAAGCTGATAAAGACCAGTAGGGAAGACCAAACTTAGCTCTAAAGTGATTGAAATGTTTGTTTAGCTTGAGAATAAATTCATACAAATAATCACCAACATAAGCCAACCATTTAGCGTACTGAACGACAGCATCAAATAAGTCACCATGAATTAACCAAAGTGTTTGTCCATTCACTGTGGTGTGGGTTGTTTCTTTAAGAACCTCTACTCCGCCGAAATGGTGTTGAACAAAATTTCGAGCAAATTCATCGTGATTACCTGGAACATAAACAACCCTACACCCCTTACGGGCCATCCGTAATAGTTTTTGTATAACATCGTTATGTGCTTGGGGCCAGTACCACTTTCTACGCAACTGCCAGCCGTCCACAATATCGCCGACAAGGTACATGTATTGGCTCTCATTTTCGCGCAAAAAATCAAGTAACGCCTCAGCCTGACATCCCGGCGTACCTAAATGGATGTCAGATATAAAAATTGCTCTGTATAGCATTAGGAGCCTAAGAGGTGTTTTTGATATTTGGGCTTAAGATCTGCTACTCGCATCATCATGGGCAGATCTACTGTGTTGAAATTGGGATCCCAGGCAGGCGACCCAATGACCTTTGCCCCAAGTCTCAGATAAGCTTTGATTAAGGAGGGCAGTTCCACCTCAGAATCGCAGGTTGAGGGATAGATATTCAATGGCGAGCGGGGTCTGACGTGAAAATCAATGGGCGCCATATGATTTAACCGAACGTAATTCCAAACACGGGATACTGCTTCCATATTAAGATCATTCTTATGCAATGGAATGCTTGCGCTCCCAATCATTGTGTCCAAATTATTTCTTTTCATAAACTTGAAGAGCTCTCCCCACAAAGCCATTATTACTCCCCCATGGCGATACTCTGGGTGTACACAACTCCTGCCAAGCTCAACCATTCTTTTACGCAGCGCCCTAAGTCTGGTCATATCAAATTCAGTCTCAAAGTAAGTACTACCGACTCTTTGTGCCTGCGTGGGTGTGAGGAGTCTATAAGTACCGATTACTTCGTCTGTCGCTACATCTTTGACGATGAGGTGCTCACAAAAATCATCGAATATATCGATGTCGTATCCGGCGCAATCTTTAGGGAACCGAGCGCCCATGTCGGTTGTAAAAACGGTGTATCTGAGTCGCTGCGCAGCCCTAATTTGATCTTGATTCTTTGCCCATTCAACTGAAATATTTTTATTTTGAGACTGTTGATACTCAGGCCTATTTAATGAGTAGTCTAAATTTTGTATTGTTTTGGATGAATCTAGTGGATAACTTAAGCGTATGTATTCAACTGAGTTGTTAATCATCTTTTACTTGAATTTAATTGATTCAAGAATTATCTAAAATGATTATGAAAGTTTGATGTAACTTATTTGACGCTATTGTGTCAGCGCAATACTTTAACAATCTTAATATATGGACGGAATATACATGTTTGAGGGAATAGGACTTCTCGCATAATCGTCGTGGTAGATGCGCGTAGGCAGGACAACCGCTTCATGTTCGATCTCAGAATATGCAACCTGTGACAAGAGGTGGTTAATGCAGTTTAATCGCGCCCGCTTCTTGTCCACTGCCTCAACAATCCACCACGGCGCCTCCTGTATATGCGTGCGCTCAAGCATGGCTTCTTTAGCCCTGGTGTAGGCCTCCCATAGTCTTCTAGATTCCAGATCCATTGGACTGAGTTTCCACTGCTTCAGAGGATCTTTTATTCGCATGCTAAAGCGAAGGTGCTGCTGTTCATCCGTTATTGAAAACCAATATTTAATCAAAATGATTCCAGAACGCACTAACATCTTCTCAAACTCTGGGACACTTCTGTAAAACTCCTCCACTTCTGCATCAGTACAAAAGCCCATTACTTTTTCAACCCCAGCACGGTTATACCAGCTACGGTCAAATAAGACCATCTCCCCAGCAGCAGGCAAGTGTGATACGTAGCGTTGAAAATACCACTGTGAACGCTCTCTAATGCTCGGCGCTGGAAGAGCGGCTACGCGGCAAACCCTTGGATTTAATCTTTGGGTAATACGCTTAATTGCGCCTCCTTTACCCGCTGCGTCTCGCCCCTCAAAAATCACCACTATTTTGAGTCCCTTTTCTACAACCCAATCTTGGAGCTTGACGAGTTCGCCCTGTAACCTAAATAACTCTTTAAAATAAACCCTTCGGTCCAGTCCTGTGTCCTTAGACTCTTGATCACTAAAGCCTTCTAAAAGGTGATCTATCAAACCATCATCAAGTTCGAGCTCTAATTCCTCATCGTACCCATCAAGGTACTCTTGCCTGATCTGGTCTTCGGATACTTTTTGAGACAATGGTTTATTCACAAATACTCGATTAATGTTAATTGCTTAATTTTTCATATTTTAAGATCGCCATATTTCATATTTATGACACATCTGCAATTTAGGATTGGGCTGCTCGGTGTTTGAGAAATTCTAATCAACCGCTCATGCCTGTCCCACGCTTACTTTAATTAGTTTTAGGATTGCACTTTATGATTGATACAAGCTCTAACACGCACAAAAAACGTACCGGTATAACCAGGGTTTTTCATGCTTTAAAGTACTCCCTACAAGGACTATATTCAGCTTTTTATGAACCCGCTTTCCGTCAAGAATTATGGGTCTCCGTACTATTAATACCAGCATCATTTTGGGTCGGAAGTACCTGGACCGAGGTCAGTCTACTTAGTGCCAGTGTATTTTTAGTGCTAATCGTTGAACTCTTAAACACGGGGCTAGAAAGCGCTATCGATAGAATTGGTCCCCAGTGGCACGACTTATCCAAAAGGTGTAAAGACCTTGGTAGCGCTGCTGTACTCTTAAGTCTAATTCTGTGTGCCGGCATATGGGCAGCAGGACTCTATCACTATTTTCTACACACATTTAATTAGCTAACCGAGCGAATCCAATGTGTTTTATATTCAGATTTCACGAATGTGTTTTCAGTTTTTTCAGCGATAACTTCGGTAAAACTCGGACAGGAATATCGCTGAATATCGCGCGCGTTGAGCGGAAAAGAATTACAGTTAGAAAATCTTCTTAATGGAGAAGTATAAATCCCGCAGATGTATTCATTCTCACTAGATTGCTCTAAGAAAATACATTTTTTGTCTAAACAGCAATTGCCACACTTAATACAACTTCCCTCAATAGTTGCAGGTATTACATTTTTATGTGAGATTACATCTTTTAAGTAGTGCTCTATAGGTCCGTTTTTAAGTTCTTTAATGTAAATTAAATATTTTTTAACAGTTAAACGGTATTGCAATGTTAACTTGGGTTTAAGAAATATAAAGCCAAATAAAAATGGTACCAATGGGAGTAAGCCGTAAGCCATAATTACAAATATTTGGACAGCTACTTTAATAGAAATAGTTTTTTTAATTTGCGCACCATCTTTTAATTTAAAGGTGCGACTTTATATATAGTTAGTTACAGAATTATGACTTCGCTTCAATAATGATCACTTTTACTTAATATTTGCAAAGCTTCACTTTTAAAGAAATGATGAATAATTATCCTACTTAAAATCTATCGCTTAGCTAGTTTTTGAGTTAAATCAAAATATACGATTACTGAAGCTTGGCTTCAATTTGTGTATAGTTGATAATGAATTATGTTTCACCCTAAAGTCTCGCCATGATAGCCATAAAAAAAGCTCGCAAATTAATTGCTGCCGATCCAAAGTCTCCGAGTTCAATAACTTTATCTAATTTGGTGTACTCTCTTGAGAGCGATCAACATTTCAACTTATCTGAACTTTACGCTTTAGACATTAAATCATTTTCGTTGGCAATGGAGATCTTGCAAGAATGGAGACTAGACCGCTATTACGCTGGAAAATCAAAGCTGTTTGATATTTCATATCAAACCAAGGTTCTAAATTCATCGATATGAATCCCTTGATTTTTAATTTCACCAAGCCAGTTGAAGTCTCTCTAAAAAAAGTACTCTTTTTCGTAGTCAATCAATAAGGGCATGCGTCGGAATACATGTTGAACTCTCATTTTTACGAGGCCTTCAATTTTTTTTAGACTGAAATTTATCAAAGGCTGAACGTGGAGAAATTGATATCGAAACTGTCTGATTAAATCCCGGTAATATTCAGAAATGATCGACAACAAAAACATTGCGTATTTGATGGAGGAGTTTTAGCAAACTTTCCTGACTTTATAGTATGTTACCTCCTCGCCAACTTACTCGACTGTCACACTTTTTGCTAAATTCCGAGGTTTGTCCACATCCGTACCTCTAGCGCAAGCCGTATGGTAAGCGAGCAACTGAAGTGGCACCACATGAAGGATTGGAGATAGTAGGCCGTAGTGTTCGGGCATTCTAATGACGTGGATGCCCTGAGCGTTTTCGATTTTAGAATCAGCGTCTGCAAGCACATACAAAACACCGCCCCTTGCTCTTACTTCCTGTAAATTACTTTTAAGCTTCTCTATTAAAGCGTCGTTAGGTGCAACCGCAACAACAGGCATAGCATCTGTAACTAATGCAAGTGGGCCGTGCTTGAGTTCACCCGCGGCGTATGCCTCGGCGTGAATATAGGTAATCTCTTTTAATTTCAAAGCACCTTCCATTGCTATTGGGTAGTGAGTACCACGTCCTAAGAAAAGTGCATTTTCTTTCAATACAAAATCTTCAGCCCATCGCATAACTTGAGGCTCTAGCGCCAATACCGCCTGCAAAGCGACGGGGAGATGGCGCATTTCCTTTAGATACTGATCCTGTGCTTCTACGCTTAAATGATTTTTTGCCTGAGCGATACAAAGGGTTAACAAAAAGAGTGCTGCCAGTTGAGTTGTAAACGCTTTTGTAGAAGCAACCCCCACCTCAACACCCGCTCGGGTAACATAGGATAGGGCGCACTCCCTTACCAGTGCGGAGGTGGAAACATTACAAATGGTGAGGGTGTGTTTCATTCCCTTGCTCTTAGCATGCTTTAATGCAGCGAGCGTATCCGCTGTCTCACCTGACTGACTAATGGTCACGACCAGTGTATTTGGATTAGGAACAGAGTCCCTGTATCTGTATTCACTTGCAATCTCGACTTGGGTGCTAATTTTTGCGACAGACTCAATCCAGTACTTGGCGACACATCCGCTGTAATAACTAGTGCCACAAGCGAGAATTAAAACGCTGTCGATTTTATTAAAAATAGCAGCTGCATTCAGTCCAAATAAATCCGGTACAACACCTTTAACACCTTCTAAAGTATCAGCTATAGCGCGCGGTTGCTCAAAGATCTCTTTTTGCATGTAATGTGTGTAAGGACCTAGCTCTGCTGCGCCGCTGTGCGCGGTAACCGTTTTAATATCTCTTGTTACAACGTTACGCAACTTATCTTCAACGATAAAGCTTTGAGCGTGCACGTCAACAATATCGCCCTCCTCTAAATAAACAATCTGATCGGTCACGCCTGCAAGCGCCATGGCATCACTTGCCAAAAAGGTCTCGGACTCTCCCACACCTAATATCAGTGGCGATCCTGATTTGGCGCCCACAATTCTTTGGGGCTCGTCTTTGTGAAAAATTGCTAACGCATAAGCACCGCGAAGCATCGGAAGGGCTTCTTTTAAAGCCTTGAACAGATCGCCTTTGTATAGACTGTCAATCAAATGTGCAATAACTTCCGTATCGGTTTGACTCTGAAATACATAGCCTTTGCTTTCTAGCTCGGTTTTAATTTCCTCATAGTTTTCAATGATCCCGTTATGAACTACCGCAACTCTTCCCTCGCTTGAGTTAGAGGCATCAACCTTTGGACCATGACTAAAGTGGGGATGCGCGTTGTGAACCGCAGGCACACCGTGGGTCGCCCATCGCGTATGAGCTATGCCTGTATAACCTTTAATATCCTCGGTACTGACTTGCTCCATGAGCTCTGAAACTCGGTGGGTGCTGCGAGCTCGTCTTAATCCTTGTGAGTGCACGGCAACACCACATGAATCGTATCCACGGTACTCAAGACGCTCAAGCCCTTGAACCAAAAGTGGAACAATATTCCGATGAGAGACCGCTGCAACTATGCCGCACATAATGATTCCTGAAAATTAAAGGTACTTGAATTTAGCTTGTTTTTTTAACTGAATGCTTCTCAGGTCTAGCCCAATTTTGCACACTTAGTTGTTTGGCTCTTGTGATGCTGAGCGCGCCTGGCTCGGTGTTTTTAGTAATCGTTGAACCTGCGCCAATCGTACCTCCAGCCCCAAGGGTCAAGGGCGCGACCAGCACAGAGTTACTGCCTACATGCACAT
>CAITYM010000061.1 GCA_903896615.1 uncultured Burkholderiales bacterium | reverse complement strand
TTAGATGCTATGGTAGTAAATTCATAAATTTTTAAGCGCTTTAAAATGGTGCATAAATCTATTTCGCACTTAAATAGTGCGTAAATTAATTGTAATAAATCAAAGAAAAAATGCTTTTTGCTGAAGTTTCCAGGACTAGTGGGGCTTTTTAAAGGATGTGAAAACTCAACGAAGCACCATGAAGGGTGACTTTTAGAGGTAACTTTAAGATGTAACTTTACTTGGTAATCAACACTTGAGTAAATTGCAAGGGGTGCAAACGCGGCTTAAGAAATTAAAATGGGCGCATGGAACAACTCGTCATCTTTGCAATTCCCATCTTTACCCTACTCATGGTTTTTGAGTTTGCCTATGGTTGGATCAGTAAACGCAATACTTACTCACTCAAGGATACTTTATCCAATCTCAGTCAAGGACTGATCAGTAGGCTCTCTCAATTTGTGAACCAGTTCTTTCACATCGGTATTTACACACTCCTTTATCACTGGTTGTGGAGTGATTATGAGAATCCTTTTTGGTATTCAGGCCTTGGTATAGCAGTGGGATTGATCATTTTTGATTTTTGTGATTACTGGTTACACAGGATTGAGCATGAGAGTGCCATCTTTTGGGCCTCGCACGTCATTCATCACCAAAGCAAGCGCTACAACCTGTCGGTGGCCTTGAGACAAGTGAGCACTGAGCCTATCCTTGGCTTTGTTTTTTATCTCCCCCTAGCGTTTCTGGGAATGCCTCCTAAACAACTTTTATTGACCGTGCTGGTGGTGCTTTTTTATCAGATATGGATTCACACGGAACATATCGGTAAGCTGAGAGGGTTTGATTATGTGTTCAATTCACCGTCTAATCACCGAGTCCATCACGCCGTCAATCCGCAGTATTTGGACAAAAACTACGGCTCAATCCTAATGGTGTGGGATCACTTATTTGGCACTTATGAGCTTGAGTTAGAGCCTTGTGTTTACGGGACCAAAAAACCATTTGACAGCGTTGATCCCATTTGGACGATCCTTAGTGAATATGTAGGATTGTTCAAATTAGTCACTCATACTCGGGGACTAATTGCAAAATTCAAATGTATTTACAAACCCCCTGGTTGGAGGGGTGAGGTTGAGGTTACTCAAGGGGCGGCGCAATCAGCACGCTTTGCTGAGAACAATCCGGTTCGTGAAGCGGCTCCAACACAAGCAGTTCCCCAAATTGTTGCGAACAATACTGAGTGGACTAAAACGTTAGTGGCCATTTGTTTGGTGCAGTTTCTAAGCGTAGTTGTCTTTACTGTCCTCTTCTTGGCCAACGAAGATACAACCCAATATTCCCAAGCTCTTCAAATCATTGCGCCCATAGTCTGCCTATGTTGGGGCTTGGGTGCTTTGATGGAGCGCAGCATTAGCTATACGAAGTTGCTAATGATCGATGCGGTTTGTTGTCTAGTGCTTTACCTAAAGCTTGCGCCCCTTTAAACTCAGATGACTGTGAACCACAGGCGTGCTATTTACAAATTAGGTTCAGTAACCTTAACTTTTTAACAACCGTAATTTACAGATTATTTACCCGTCAACCAAAGCTTTGCTTTACTTGAGTCCGCTATGCACAGGCTGAAGTTGCTTTTATCTGCTAGGGCTGATTTAATTTGAAAATCAACCCTGAGGGTGAGTATTCTCTGGTCCCTGCACACCATAGCTTCAAAGTATTTGGCCTCGCCAAGCAGCATCATTAAGTCATCAATCTTTTGAATACGCCAAGTCGTCGTTTGTTGAGTGCTGGATCTGCGTGGAGATGAATTCACACCTGGAACAATAACGCCTAGCCATTCATCGCCGGGTATAAAGCCCGCTTTTGCAGCTAAACCATCTGCGAGAACAATCTTAATGTGCACACCGGGTTTTGAATCATCTAAGCGCAGTCCGAGTTGCTGCTGGAGTGAGTCCGGCGCAGCCTCAACTTTAATGCCTTGGCTTTGTAGAAGAGTTGCGTAGGGGGGGTCCTCCAAGCCGTGCACCCACTCAAGTATCTCAGTATCCCAAGCTTTGTTACTCAAATCGTGTAACGCAGTTTTAAAATCATCCTCTGTAATTGGGCCGCCTGCGCTGCGTTTAAAGAGTTCTCGCATGACCGCGTCCAGGCTGGAGTTGTGAGCTCGCAACTTTAAGTCAAAACACATCGCAATCATTGCGCCCTTGGTGTAGTAACTAACCGTTGTATTCGGCGTATTTTCGTCTGGCTTGTAATATTTAATCCAAGCATCAAAGCTTGATGCTGCGACAGACTGGATGTGCCTGCCTGGAGTTTGAAGAACTTGTTGGATAGATTTGGTGAGTAACTTTAAATACTGTTGGTCATTGATTAGGCCGCAGCGGCGCAGGAGCAAGTCGTCATAGTAACTCGTAAAACCCTCAAAGAACCACAACATATCAGTGTAATTCTCGCTGTTGAATTTATAACTCTCAAACTCTTTGGGTCTAAGTCTTTTAACATTCCAGGTGTGAAAGTACTCGTGCGAGATTAGGCCTAAGAGACCAATGTAGCCCTCTGACGCAACGGGTTTATGAACGCTTGGCAAGTCCGCTCTTTTGCACTGAAGGACTGTGGAGGTTTTGTGCTCCAACCCCCCGTAGCCGTCTTGCACCACATTCACAATAAATAAATACTTACCTATAACTGGCTTGGACTTCTTGTGCCAAAAATCAATGACAGTTTTACAAATCTGCTCCGTATCAGCGACAAGTCTATTGCCGTCAAAGGACGGACTAACACCGGTGAGAACAAGGCGGTGTTTAACCGTGTGCGCGCCGGTCCTGACCGCAAACTCCGCCTGCCATGCGTCACTCATGAGGACTGGGGTATCTACTAGATCTTCGAAAGAATTCGCAGCGTACAACCCCCAACCCGCCTTGCTCACCCTTATTTCCTCAAGGCTTGTGTATACACGCCAAGACTCGGTAATGTTGGGTTGGTCTTTAAGTTTTAGTAGCGGCATTTGGTGAATTTGCACAAAATGCTTATGCTTGGAGTGACCCTCGCATTCAAAGAAAAGACTGGTGCCGTTAAAGAAGGCGCGAGTTTCGTCCAACCAGGCACCTCTAACCGATGAATCGTGAGCGTAGACATCGTAAACCAGTGTCAACTTTGCTGAAGCTACACACTGAATCTTCCAACTTGATTTAGTGAGTTGCGATGTTGGGACAATTTTGCTGCCCTGGCGAGCACCTAGGTTGTGAAGGTGTTTCGCGAAATCACGAACCATATAACTGCCCGCAATCCAACTGGGGAAGTTGATGATTTGATCTTTTAAAGGATTTGTGAGTGTGAGCTTGACTCTGAAAGTATGCGCACGCGGGTCAAGCACAAATACTTCATACAAAACTTCGTTGGCTATAGTTAATTTAAAGTCTTGGTTCACATGGGCCTTTAGATTAAGCAATTTACTCGCGCTGTGAATAGGGGGAGATTCAAAAAAAGCCTCAAGCAGCTCCAGTTGCAAAGAGGCAACTAAGGACAGATACGATGGTCAAGATAAGCCTAAGGCGAAGCCACTCCTCTAGGCCGACCAAGTGCCAAGTCTTACGGTCCACCAGGTAACAGACTGTGAGCATGACGGCGAGAAGTATAAGTGCCGCGTAGGCCGGCATGATTACACAAACCCAACCTGAGAGTGCAGGTACGACGCCCCAAACAAAGTGAAACGCTCTATGCTCAACGTCCGTCTTAAATCCGATTCCCCAGTGAATGCCCCCAAGAAAAGCAAGGATAGAGGATGCGTATCCTGTGAGCGCAAGAGCTACAAAGGGTTGCAGATCGGGAGATACCATCCAGATTAAAGCAGCAAAGACCACAAATGGGATTAATCCCGCATAGCCCAGAGTCAATACCTTGTTCTTCACGCCGAGTTCCTTTGATGAATGATAGTAATACGGATTAACACTACAGATCAACTAAACAGATCAACTAAACAGATCAACTACACAAATTATCTTTAAAACGTTTGCCAAAAGTTTACTTAATATCCATGAGTAACTTCTCCAACTCTCTCGCCTCTATAGCGCCCGGCACCCGAGTGCCGTCTGCTAAGAGAATAGTCGGTGTACCGTTGATTTTGTGCTTCTTGCCGTACTCCAAGTTTCTAAGCAGTGCTTGGCTCTCGCAGGTAAGACTCGTTGGCGATTGACCCTTAACCATCCAGTCTTGCCATGTTTTTGCTTTGTCTTTGCCGCACCAAATGTTCTTTGCCTTCTCCATAGAGTCTGCACTTAGGATGGGGTATAAAAATAAGTAAACTGTAATATTGTCTATTTTTTGAAGGTCTCTCTCAAACCTTTTGCAGTATCCACAGTTTGGATCTTCAAATACGGCAATTTTTCTTTTGCCGTTTCCTCTCACTATAGTGAATGCGTCTTTGGTGGGTAGGGAGTCAAATGCAACTGAGAGTAATTTATCTGTTCTCTCCTCGGTTAGATTTTTTCTTGAACGGGTGTCGATTAAACTTCCCTGAATGAGGAAGTTGCCTTCGGCGTCCGTGTAGTAGATCTCCGTCTCATCGAGTCGGACCTCATAAAGTCCATTCATGGGGGACTTTGTGATTTCATCAATACGGGGTAACTGGGGGAGGCGATCGGTTAGATTTTTTTTGATGTTATTTTCAACCGTATCCGCATGGGACGCGCTCACCATTAGTCCAAAGCCAATGACGCTTGCGATACAAATTTGTTTGAAGTGATTCATATTATTTTTAAAAAATGTTGGATTGTGCTCAGTCTGGTTTGTAATTAGTAATTGGCTTGCATGGCTTTTTTGATTGTCCACTCTTTTAAACTTCCAAGCGCGTTAAAGGCCTTGAACCCCTTGTTTCTGAAAAAACGAGCAACAGGGTAGTCACTTGCAAAAAGAAGTTGAATTTTGTCGATAAACTGCACATAGGGGTAGATAGCAAGTTTTCTCTCGCGCTCATAACTCCTTAGTAAGCGCAGATCGCTTAAAGGTCGCCAAGAGCTTTTGCTCAACTCTCTGCTTTGGAGCAAGTGAAACAAAGCGCCCACGTCCCCTAGTCCTAAGTTGAGTCCCATGCCTGACAAGGGGTGAACGCTGTGAGCGCTATCTCCGCACAGCACCCAACTCTGTGATTGATTGAATACGCCGCACCAAGCGTCAACGCTTGATAACGCAAGGGGCCAACTTTGACGGTCTGCAATGGGCACTAGGTCTGCGAATAAACCCCTGGAGCTCTTGCAGATCGCATCTGTGAATTCATCATCTGATAGTTCCTTCAATAGCTTGCATCTGCTAGCAGACGCTGACCAAACCACAGCAAAAGTATCTCCCTCACGCCCGCCGATGGGGAGCAGTGCCAAAATCTCGAGCTCTGGGTGAGCGTGACTGGCGGGCGTTGAAGGAGTGTTCTCCAAGGTGTTGAACCACTGATGGGCAATACCGAAGTGTTTGTGTTGTGGATTTTTGAACTTGACGTGGGTTGCTAGCGCAATTTGTCCGTAGGCAATGCGCTTGGTACTCGTATCTAATTTTTGCTTAGCCGTACTTTGAGTGCCCTCGCAAATCACGGTTAGGGGTGCGTTGATAACCCCGAGGGGATGATCTTGTGAAACTGCTCCGCTATCAAAGCTACGCTGAATCAGGTTTGCATCCACGGCCTTAGTGAGTTGACGCTCTAATTCGGCCTCTAGCGCGCTCACCTCCACAATCCATGTCAGCGCATTTGCACCCTCTGGGGAGTGGGCTTGCTTGGCGAACTCAATGAGTTCGCCCTCATCTGAGTGAACCCTTATTTGCTTGACCTCTGTGCAAAACGCGTCCTCTGGCCAAGCGTGGACGGATTCAAGGAGTGATTTTGATTTCGCATTCAGTGCGTAGGCCCTGATATCGGTGACTTTTGCTGTGCAAGCATCTTTTGACTCTGATTGGGCAGCAACTCCCTTAGTCGCTATGTGATGGTTGGGGAGGTTAAGAAAGTTACCAGCCTTATTATCGGTATCCACCAGTGCAACTCTTAATTGCAGGCGTGACAAAAGCAGAGCCAATGTCTTACCAACAATGCCACCACCACGAATACAAATGTCTACATTTACTGCCATTGAGCAATTGTAGGTTTCTTTGGCTGATAAGTTCTGTTTGGAGGTCAATAATCGTGCAAAGAAGTGGCTATACGCCCAAGGCAGTAGACCCCTAATTAATTGAAGGCTATTTAGGCCTTCGGCCAGCTTCTTTAGCTGCGGGGGGAGTGACTTCCCTACAGGGGGAGTGTGATTTTCTGATTAAAATCAAATTTCCTGACAATTACAAGTAATTACAACTTCAATGGAGAGATAAGAATGGAACGTCGTTCACTAATTAAACACGCAGGGATCGCGGGTATTTTGGCTGCGGCTGCGGCGCCTGCCGTTCATGCACAAACGGTGGTGCGTTGGAGGATGGCATCAAG
The DNA here is from genome assembly GCA_903896615.1 of uncultured Burkholderiales bacterium. GTDB lineage: Bacteria > Pseudomonadota > Gammaproteobacteria > Burkholderiales > Burkholderiaceae_C > Limnohabitans. Next base: position 7,351 of record CAITYM010000061.1, on the reverse strand, counting down.
TTTCCCCAAGTCCCTTGATACCTTGTACGGCGGCGCAGAGACGATTGCTCGTGTCGTTAAAGCAATGTCGGGCGGAAAATTCGAAATCTCCACACACGCAGCAGGCGAATTAATGCCCGCCTTCGGGGTCGTTGACGGGGTTCAACAAGGATCTATCGAATGCGCACACACCGCAGCTTACTATTTCTTTGGCAAAGATGAAACCTTTGCCATGGGATGTGCAATCCCTTTTGGTCTGAACAGCAGACAAACTACAGCGTGGATGATTGAGGGTAACGGACTAAAACTCATGCGTGAGTTCTATGCCAAATACAACATCGTCAATTTCCTTGCGGGCAACACAGGATCCCAAATGGGTGGATGGTTCCGCAAAGAAATCAAATCTGTTGCAGATATCAAGGGGCTGAAGTTTAGGATTGGTGGTTTTGGTGGGCGCATTATTGAGCGCTTAGGCGGTATCCCCCAAAACATCCCTGCCGGGGACATCTACTCCGCTTTAGAGAAAGGCACCATTGACGCAGCCGAGTTTGTAGGACCCTATGACGATTTAAAACTTGGACTAAGCAAAGTAGCCCCAAATTACTACTACCCTGGATGGTTTGAGGGCGGCGCTCAGATTGATCTCTTTGTGAACAACAAAGCCCTTGAGTCCCTGACTCCTGAGAACAGGGCCATTTTGGAGGCAGCATGCGCAGTTGCTCACTCCGATATTCAAGCCAAATACGATGCACGAAATCCGGGTGCTTTAAAACAATTGGTGGGTGGCGGAACCAAATTGAAAGAGTTCCCTAAGGACGTTTTGTCAGCCGCTTTTGCAGCCTCGGAAAAGTATTACGAGGAACTCAGCGATAAGAACGAAAACTGGAAGAAGATATACCCCGACTTCCGTAAATTCCGTGCTGAACAAAACCTTTGGTTCAGATTCACCGAAGCAACCTTTGATCGCTTCATGCAATCGCAAAAACTCTAAGTCTTATTTGAAAAATAACTAAAGAGAATTGGATGGGACTTTAGCGCCCAGCCATAATGTTAAAAGCCACTCTAACTTGCGGGTTGAGTGGCTTTTATTTTGGAGCGTCATCATTCAACTGACGCGTTTACTTTTTATTAAACAACTCATTAATACGCTTTTGCTCCAAATCGCTGGCCTCTTTTTCTTGCTCTGCTGATGGGGCTTGGATGGTGAGGGACTGAGAGCCCTCTTCACTGGACTGGGGCATCTCGATTTTGACGCTATCTAAATCGATAGTCGCCTCCTTGGTCAAGAACACGGTGACCGTTTGCGGAACAAAGATCACTATGACCACTAATAGCACCTGCATCAATACCCAGGGTAGCGCGCCAAGATAAATATCCCTAGATAGCACGGGCCTTGCGATTCGGGCTTCCTTAAATAGCGTATCTGCAATACCTCTCAAATAAAAGAGTGCAAATCCAAAGGGTGGGTGCATAAAACTGGTTTGCATATTCACACAAAGCAGCACGCCAAACCAAACCAAATCAATACCTAACTTATTGGCAACCGGTCCAAGGAGCGGCAAAATAATGAAGGCAATCTCAAAGAAATCGAGAAAAAATGCGAGAAAGAATATAAATATGTTTACAACAATTAAGAAACCAACCTGACCACCCGGTAGATTGGAGAGCATATCCTCCACCCAGCGTCCCCCCTCAACGCCTTGGAAAACCATGGAGAAAACCCGGGAGCCAAGCAAGATGAACACAACCATTGCGGTCAAACGCATGGTGCTGTGCATCGCTTCCCAAACGAGCTGCCTGGACATGCGGCCGTGAATGGCCGCTAAAAACAGCGCCCCCATGCACCCCATAGCCCCGGCCTCGGTTGGGGTTGCGATGGCGGAGTCCATGCCCGGTAAACCGCCCATAGACCCAAGTACTGCAAAGATCAATAGAGCAGAGGGGATGATGCCCCTTAAACACTTAAGCCACAGTTTGCTGCCTCTGAGTGTTCTTGCTGACTCAGGCACTCCTGGGACATGGCTGGGTTTAAAGACGCCTAGTAAAAAGGTATACAAAACAAAGATGAGCACTTGAAGGATAGACGGCCCCCAGGCCCCTTTGTACATATCCCCTACAGAGCGGCCCAACTGATCGGCCATCACGATCAAAACAAGCGAAGGCGGCACGAGTTGCGTGATCGTCCCCGACGCTGCAAGCACGCCCGTTGCATAGCGCATGTTGTAGCCGTATCGCATCATGACTGGCAGTGAGATGAGCGCCATGGCGATCACCTGGCCTGCAACTGTTCCAGTGATTGCGCCTAATATAAAGCCCACAATGATGACTGAGTAGCCTAATCCGCCTTTGACGGGTCCAAAGAGTTGACCCATGGAGTCAAGCATATCTTCTGCGAGTCCGCATTTCTCTAAGATAGCGCCCATGAAGGTGAAAAATGGAATTGCAAGCAACAAGTCATTGGCCAAAATTCCAAACACGTTGAGTGGCAAATTGGCCATGAAACTGCTTGGGAACCAGCCCATTTGGATAGCATAAAACCCGCACGCCAATCCAAGTGAGGCCAATGAGAAGGCAACCGGAAAGCCAAGCAGCATCACCAGTATGAGGCCACCAAACATGTAGGGCGGGAAATTCTCCATTTGAAACATTGACGAATCCTAATAATTATTTAAGACGGGTTTGAAATTGAAATTCTGAGTGGGTTTGAAAAGTAGGGTTACAAAAGCGCAGCCAGATAGCTTTACTGAACCGGTTTTTCATAATGCGTATCCATCACGATGAAGCCCTTTAGGTGAGCAACTCTTTTGATGATCTCACTAAGGCCCTGTAACCATACCCAACCAAATCCAAGCGGCAGCAGCATCATAGCGGGCCAGCGTACCAAACCGCCTGCGTTGCTTGAGACCTCACCTGAGAGGTACATTTTCACAAAGAGGGGATAGCTTAACCAAACAAGAAAGCCCATGACGGGGAGCAGAAATAGGGCAAGCCCAAAGAGGTCTATAAAAATCTGAGCCTTGGAGGGAATGGAGCCGTAGATTAAATCTACTCTTACATGCTCATTTCGTTTGAGAACCATGGGAGCGCCAAGCATAACGGTTGCCGCAAAGAGGTACCACTGGATCTCAAGCCAGCCGTTGGAGCTGAAATCAAAGCCGTAGCGAACGACTGCGTTACCAGCAGAGATGCTCGCCGCCAGTAAAACAGCCCAAGCCGCTATCGTGCCTAGTTTTTCGCTGATCCAGTCAACTGTATTTGTAAATTTAAGCCATCCGCTCATATGTGGGTCCTACGGTTTTTTACCTGATGGGTTGTGATGAATTAACTGATGTACTTTCTAGATTTTTCTTAAGTGTTCAATTGTGCAACGAAGGCGCTAACACTCTTAATACCTAAAAATGTCAGTATCAGCGAGCCAAAGAGATGAACGCCAATCGTGCCCAGCGCTAAGTACCAGCGTGCACTCGTGATCATTGCCACCACTTCGGCGCTAAAGGAGGAAAACGTAGTTAGCGAGCCCATGAAGCCTGTGACCAAAGCAAGTCTCCAAACAGGATCTATCTGGGGGAATGTATTAAATACCCCCACACAAACGCCTACCAAATAGCCTCCAATCAAATTGCAAGCCAAGGTGCCAAGCGGAATTGGGGCGAGGGCGTTAAACACAACACCGAGTTGCCAACGCGTTAATGCGCCTAAACAAGCAAATACACAAATGACAAAGATCTCGAACATGGGTTATCCAACACTACAGTTGTACAAAGTAAAACACAGAAATAAAAACCATTAATTACTTGAATGCAAAGCGCTCATATATGCACTCACGCCTTGTTCAACGCTTTTAAAAGCGTGTGAGCAACCTGCTGCGCGCAGCGCTGTCAAATCTGCTTGTGTGTAGCATTGATATTTTCCAACCAAAGACTCAGGAAAATCGATGTACTCAATGAGACCTTGGGAGACGACTTGGGCTAGGTCTAGCTTTTGGGGTTTGCCTGCATGAACTGAGCCTTTGTGGGCCAACTCCGAGTTGATCACAGCCAGTGCTACATCGTTAAAGGGCTGCGCACGTCCAGAGCCGAGATTAAAGAGTCCCGACTTCTCGGGGTGATCCAAGAACCAAAGGTTGACCTCTACAACGTCATCAATATAGACAAAGTCGCGCATTTGCTCGCCAGCCTTGTACCCACCGTATTCGCCAAAGAGTTTGACGCGTCCAAATTCTTTGAACTGTTCGTGCTGGTGATAGGCAACACTGGCCATTCGCCCTTTGTGTTGTTCTCGTGGGCCGTAGACATTGAAATATCTAAATCCTACGATTTGATTTGCAGCGCGCTCGAAATGAGGGCCGTAAAGCGCGCGCATGCGTTGATCAAAAAGGAGTTTGGAGTAACCGTAAACATTCAAAGGGAGTTCGAACTCAGGAGTTTCTTTAAAGACGCTTGATCCCCCGTAAGTTGCTGCAGAGGAGGCATAGATTAAACGGGTATTTTGCAACACGCAGGACTTTTGCAGTGAAGAAGTGGTGGTGAAGTTGTTGTCCATCATATAGCGACCATCAGTTTCCATGGTGTCGCTACAAGCGCCTTCGTGAAACACGGCCTCTACTTTTCCGTAGGCGCCGGCGCGAAAGAGCTCATAAAAATCTTGATGATCAACATAGTCTGTAATTTGTAGATCACTTAAGTTGATGAACTTGTTACCATCTGTTAAATCGTCGACAGCAATGATCTCAGTGATGCCTCTTTTGTTGAGGCCTTTGATGATATTACTTCCGATAAAGCCGGCTGCCCCGGTAACGACAATAGTCACGATACCAACTCCTCAAAACTGACGCTTGCAGTACCAAATTTGCCGACAACGATTCCCCCTGCCTTATTGGCCCAGGGTAGGGCGTCGCGAACGGCTAGGCCAGAGGCCATCAATACGGCAAGCGTTGCAATGACCGTATCACCTGCACCCGTTACATCAAAAACTTCTAATGCCTGAGCGCCAACGTGTACTTCCCCTTTTGCGTCAAAAAGACTCATCCCCTCTTCACTTCGGGTGAGCAAAAGGGTATCAAGGTTTAACTCTGTTCGCAGACGCTGCGCACGCGCCTTCAAATCAGCCTCACTACTCCACTCGCCGACCACTTGCATGAGCTCATTTTTGTTAGGTGTGATAACCGTGGCCCCCTTGTAGCGTGAGTAATCACTTCCCTTGGGGTCAATCAGCACGGGCTTGCCGTGTTCCACGGCCAGTTCAATCATTTGACCAATTCGTGCCAACCCGCCTTTGCCGTAATCGGAGAAGATGACAGCACTGTGTTCACCCAAGATCTCAGCAAACTTTTGCGTTTGGTATGCCAATGTCTCATGTTGAGGATTGTTCTCAAAGTCAACACGCACGAGTTGTTGTTGGCGACCGATGACGCGTAACTTCATGGTTGTTTTAAGAAGTGGATCACGTCCAAAGTAGGGACGTATGCCTGTTGCGCCGACTAAGTTCTCTAACTTGTGACTCGTCTCATCGTCCCCAACAACACTCAGCAGACTTATTTGTGCGCCTAAACTAACGCCGTTAAAAGCCACATTGGCTGAGCCACCAAGGCGGTCCTCCTCCTTCGTAATTCGAACAACGGGTACTGGCGCCTCGGGACTGATGCGGTCAACTGATCCGTACCAGTACCTGTCTAGCATTACATCGCCAACGACCAATACCTTTGCGGCCTTGATTTGTTCTTTGGATAGAGACTTCATAACTCTTCAATCCTCTCGGGCGGATAGCTGTCCCAGGCTTGACACCCTGGACACTGCCAAAAATGCGTTAATGCTTCAAATCCACAAGCAGCGCATCTGTAGCGTTTTAGGGGGACTGATGTTTTATCAAGCGTTTCTAAAATTCGCGCCTGCGTTTTAGGGTTTGAGAGTGCCTCAGCTCGGAGCCACTGAGTTGCTGCGATCAAAGAGGGAGTGCGCTCTAGGTGGTCTGCGTAAAGGGATTGGTCCTGCGCAGCACCGGAAGATAAGCCTGCAGTGATAGTCTTGGCACGATCTGGGTGATCGAGTGTGACCAGCTGATCGGGATGGTGCAACTGCACCATGGCCTCGAGTACATCCAAGCGAGGTTTACTTGCGTAGCTCTGTGATAAAAGTTCAAGCGCTTCAGCGGCCTTGCCTAACTCAAGCGCTAATTTTGCAAAGAGCGCTGCCCCCAACCCCGTAAAACGAGGCGTATCAGCGATCAATGTTTTCAGAGCGTTATAGGAGTCCTCTGCCTGTCCTAGGGCTTGTAGCACATGAGCAAGTGCCAACTGCGAGCGAGCATTCTTGGGTGCACAGGCCAACGCTTTTTCGATAAGAGTTTTAGCGAGTTGAGGGTTTTTGGTCTGCGAGGCTTGCTCGCACCAGTAATGTGCCAGTCGAGCTGAGAAGTCTCCCTCCCCGAGTACCTCCAGTCGTTTTGCAATACTTGCAGCGCGTTCCCAGTCCCTGGAACGCTCATAAAGACTCAGCAGCGCAAGCATGGCTTGAGGTTCAAGGGCAGTGCCTTCAAGCCCCTTGAGTGCGTCCTCTGCTCGGTCAATGATGCCGGCGCGTAAATAATCCTGGGCCAAGGCAAACATCGCTCGGTGTCTATCCTTGGCGGACAGATCCGCCCTAGCTAGAAGATGTTGATGCACCCTTACTGCACGCTCAAACTCGCCCCTTCGTCTAAAGAGATTTCCAAGCGCAAAGTGAAGCTCCGAGGTGTCTGGGTCTTGTTGTACGGCTTCTATAAAAGAGTCAATTGCTTGATCTTGCTGCTCGTTGAGTAAAAAATTAAGGCCTTGGAAATAAGCTTTCGGGCTCCTGTTGTTCTCAATCTTGAGTTGCTTGATATCAAAGCGTGAGGAAATCCAGCCTAGCGCAAACACTGCGCAGGCTCCCATAAGTAGCCATACCCAGTCGATGCTCATGATCCGGGACTGCGCGTGTCGCGCAGTGTTTGAGCGCTCAAAGGGGAGGGCGCTGTGTGAGAGGGGTAATCGGATTTCACAGGGTTCGTATTTTGACGGTGCTTTTGGTATGGATTTTGGTTGGTGTTATCCGTGCGGTTCTTTGAGCTTGATAACGGGGCCGATCCTGATCCTGATCCTGATCCCAATCCTGAGGCGTCTAACGTGGTTGCGCTGGTGTTGAGGTTCGGATGAGGACTACCCTCTGATTCATTTTGTGTTTGTCGATCTGGACTGCGGGCAATTTTGCGTGCCCTCCACCAACGAGGCACCATCGCTAAAACCCCCACTATAAGTCCTATTGTAAAGACAGCTAAAACAATCAAAACCAGGGGTGCCTGCCAACTTAATCCGAAAAATAAGTTAACGCTGGCCTCTTGTTGGTTGTTCAAAGCG
>CAITYM010000060.1 GCA_903896615.1 uncultured Burkholderiales bacterium | reverse complement strand
CAGTCTGTGTGCTATTTAATAAGTTCACCCCACTGGTTGACAACTGCGACACCGCACTCGTCGTCAATCCAGCAATCTGCTTGGAGCCTAAGGCGCTGATCTGTGATGTCGTCATCGCAGCTACATCGCTCGTGTTCAAGCCACTAATTCCAGAGCTCGTCAATCTAGCGACTGTAGAAGTGGTCATGGCATTAACCTGAGTAGTACTCAATACACCTACTTGATTTGCCGATAATGCACCAATTGAACCACTTGTTAAAGAGTTAATTTGTGCTGTCGATAAATCAACCAAGGCTGTAGTAGTCAGGGAAGCAATATCAGAAGCCACCAAGCTTGCTGCTGTACTTGTGCCTAAATTCTGCACGGCGGTGCTACTCACTGCTGCAGCGTTATTGAATTTTGTTACTGTTGAAATGGTCATTTTGACTTCCTTTGTTTAGAGCGCGGCTCTAAACTCCTTTAACTAGAACTTAGACAACTCCCTGTATCGTCTAATATCGGCGCAAGCCCAGAAATCTTTAGTAGATTTTGTAAAATAATTTGAAATATTTAAAAATATAAATCTAAAGTATTAAATAAAACAGATTTTGTACCTGTTTAAGGATAAATCCTGCACTCAATGCCAGGTAAGAACCGAAGTTTTTTACTCACATGTAAGGCTTAAATCTAAACTTGATAAGATTCTAGGAGGTTTAAGGTCAACTTACAAGGGGGTTGGGGCAGGTTCTTGTAAAACTTTAATTAATTTTGTAATTTAAATAAATTATTCGAAAAACCCTGGGTTTACCAATTAGTCAGAAGCGCTTTTGGCACCCGTAACCCCTTATTGATTGCCGGTTAGTTGCAATAAATCTGTAATAAATTAGCTCTGACTTCCTCAATCACACCCTCCCATCGCCCAAGCTCAGGCTGTCGGTAAAGTTTAACGCTCGGGTACCAAGGACTATCAGAGCGGTTCAGTAACCAGCGCCAACAAGTATCGAATCTATTTAATATCCAAGTTGGCTTGCCAAGGGCAGCAGAGAGATGAGCAGTAGAAGTATCTACGGAGATCACCAAGTCTAGATTTGCAATCAAGGCCGCTGTATCTGAGAAGTCATTTAAATACTGCGTGTAGTCTGTTATCGGGGGACCACCCCAGTTTGCAGCAACTAAGGCCGTCAATTCAGCCTCGGCTTGAACCCCTTTTTGTAAGCTAATGAAATCAACAGGCACTCCTGCGAAAGACTTTAGCGAGGACAACGAAATATTGCGCCTTCTGTTTACCGTCCACAACTCAGGTTGGCCAGGACGAAAGCCCCCTGACCACACGATACCAACTCTAGGCCTCTTCTTCTGCCCTAACCTGATCCGCCAATCTTCAATTTTGCGAGTGGAGGCTTTCAAATAAGGTACGTTATTGGGTATCGTGTCTAACGTAGTCCTAAAAACCATTGGCAAGCTCATCAGTGGGCACTGAAAGTCAAAAATTGGAGTAGAGTAAACCTTTGACTGCTCTCCCCCTTGAATGAACAAATGCTCAACACCTTCGATAGAGCGGAATAACTCAAACAAAGGTGCCTCACACTCCAACATCACCCGGGCACCGAGTTGTGCAACTAAGTTCACGTATCGACAAAATTGCAATGTATCCCCAAGCCCTTGCTCAGCGTAGATCAGAATTGTCTTGCCGATAAGAGACTCTGTTCCGCTCCACAGTGGAAAGTCATGATAACGTGAAGTATTGATCTGGTTATCGCGTAAATAATGCCAGCGCCACTCAAACTCACTCCAACCTTGACTAAACTCACCCAGCGTCAATAACAGCTGACCTCTGCTCACATGACTCGCAGGAGTTTGAGGGGACAACTCAACCGCGCGGTTTAAATCCAGTAAAGCCTCTTGATACCTACCTAACATGTGAAATAAAACACCGCGGTTTGCAAAAGCATCTGGACTATTGGGATCTACCGCAACTGCCTGACTATAACAATGAAGCGACTGCGAAAAATCTCCCTTTTCCTTGTTCACAATTCCTAAATTATTCCAAGCATCATAATATTTAGTATTAAGTTCTAGTGCTTTTGTTAGGTACTCACTTGATAAGTCTAATTCGCCTCTCAAAAAATGGAGCATCCCTAGCTCAACCAATGCTTCAACCAAAGTAGCATCAATTGCCAAAGCCTGGTTGAAACATTTTTCAGCAAAATCGTAGTTCTTTAACTGCTTTGCGCATTTGCCCAACAAGAGTTGTAATTGCAAATTTTGAGGTTGAAGCGAGACTGCCCTGTTTAATAGATCCAAGGCAGCTGCATAATGTTTGAAGTGCAACTCAAGGGAGCCAAGAATATGCAAGGCCTCTAAACATTTTGAGTCAACATCTAAAACTGAATTGTAGATATCGCAGGCTTCAAGCAACTTATCATTACCTACTAATCCCCTGGCTTGGGCTAAGAGCGTTTCAGTTCTTTTACCAATAGGACTCGAGAAAGCCTTTGCTTTTAGGGGCTTAATCATAAAAATAATGACACAACTTTAAGGAATATTAAGTAGAGTGATTAAAAGCACACATTTCAGTATGCCATAAAAAAACCCGGGCGAACCCGGGTTTTTTATTCAAAGAGTTAACTCGATTACTTGAGTAATGAGAGAACTGTTTGACCAGACTGGTTAGCTTGCGCCAACATAGCTGTTGCTGCTTGAGAGATGATCTGTGAACGAGCCAACGCAGTTGTAGTTGTGTTGTAGTTCGTATCTTGGATCGTACTTCTGGAGTCAGACATGTTCGTTGTCATAGTCTGTAAGTTAGTTACAGTGCTTGACAACCGGTTTTGATAGGCACCAACGTTAGACTGGATAGCAGATACTGTTGAAATCGCAGCGTCAATCGCTGTGATTGCAGACTGAGCACCAGACTGTGTGGATAAATCGATTTGAGAAATCTTCAGTCCGTTGTTAGCTCCACCATATGTACCGCTTTGGAAACCAAGTGAGGTAAATCCGTTAACGTTAGTACCGTTTGCTGCAACGTTTCCATCATTACCGCTTGTGACAGCAAATTTGGAATTAGATGACAATTCAACTTGGGCATAAGTTGTATTTGCAAGTGTTGCGAAGTTGGTTCCAGTTAAAGCGGTGCCTACTGCTGTTGTACCAACTGCTGTCTGCGTGCTAGCAAAGCCCAAAGCATTCAACGTAGCTGTCGAAGATCCACCTGTAGCAATACCGGCTGCCATCGAAATGTTACGACCATCAGCTGCAGAATAAGTAATACCGTATCCGTTATCAGAAGCTACAACACCAGTTTGTCCTGAGTATTGATTGATCGCACCAATTACAGCGGTTTTAGATGGGGCTTGTGACAATTGTGCAAGAGCAGAAATTGTTACGCCGTTGATCATAAAGCCGTTAGTCAACGAACCTGCAGTGTAAGTAGATCCGACGATGACGTTAGCAGCTGCAGTGGCACTTACACCTGTTAATGATGTGCTACGGTTGACGGCGGCTGCTATTGCAATGGCGCTGTTTTGCTTCAATGAAGAATTTGCAGTAACGTCTGAAGATGTATCGTCAGTCGCTAAGGAAGCACCAATCGTAACCCCGTTCAAGCTGAGAGTTCCACCATCAAATGTTGGGATGTTACTAGCCGCTGTTCCACCCGTTACGGCTGTTCTAGCATTGGTAGTTACTTGTGCAACGTTAGGCTGGAATGTACCGACTGCAAATCCGCTGTTTGCAATGTTTCCAGTTGCTGTGGAAGACAAAGTAATTGCAGAGTTAGTCGTGCTGTGAAGCTCAATTTGACCAGTGAAGTCTGATTGTGTTCCAGTCACTAAGTTTGCATTCAAACCAGTGTCCGCAGCAGCCCAACCACCATTAGTAGATGTCAATGTAACAGATATGTTACGTCCATCAGCCGCGACCAATTGAACACCGTGTGTAGCGTTTCCTGTATCGATAGCTGTGACACCAGTTTGCTTGGAGATCTCATTAATTGCAGTTACAACGTTTTGACGATTAATCGTTGTATCTGTACCGTTTGTAATACCAGCTGTAGTTACACCATTGATCGTAATCGTACCAGCGTTAGCTGCAGTAGCAGTCATTGCGCTACCTTGAACGAGAGTGGGATCAACTGTTGCAGTGACGCCTGATTGCTGTGATACTAAGTTGATTGCAGCAGCTTTTGCAATACTACTTGCGCTAGCAATTGCGTAAGAAGAAGAATCATTAGAAGCTAATGATGGTCCAACTTGTACACCATTTATCAACAAATCGCCGGCTGTCATTGCTTTTGGAGCGTTTGTAGCTGTGACTGGTGTTTGGATTGATGTGAGTGAAGCCAAGCTACCGATACCAATGTCTTTAGTTTGGACGGAGCCAATAGACATGGTCATTGTGTTGCCTTGGTTAACACCAGTTTGGAGAACGATGTTTCCAGCTGTACCGTTCAAAAGGTTAATACCGTTGGATGTCGTTGTTTGAGCAATCGAATCGATTTGGTTAGATAACTGTTTGTACTCAGATTGAGTCGCAGCTCTGTTGGATGCTGTCATTGTGCCGTTACTTGCTTCAACAGCGAGTTGACGCATTGTTTGTAAAATGCTGCTAACGTTGTTTAAAGCACCATCAGCAGTTTGCGCCATGTTCATACCCTGGTTGGAGTTTTGAACAGCTACGCCGTAACCGTTGATATCAGAAGTCATACGAGTAGCAATCGCCAAACCTGCTGCGTCGTCCTTAGCAGAGTTGATGCGCTTACCTGTTGACAACTGCTCCATTGCGGCAGATTGTGATTTACTGACTTGCGCTATCGAGTTCTGTGAAAAAAGCGCGTTAAGGTTTGTGTTAATTACTGTCATGATGTTTCTCCTAAAAGTCCACCACAGGGTTAAAAAAAATTCAGAATGATTCCTGATGACTGATGATTCGGTTGCTTAAAGAAAAACTTAAGCGATATTTTTAAAATTTATGCAATTGAGTTATAAAGCAGCCCCTTAATAGCATCAATGTTATGAGCAACATTGAGTACAGCCTCATTAGGAATCTGCCTAATGACCTCACCCGAAACACTACTTGTAACGGTAATGATTGGGATACCTACTGATTTATCCATAGCAAAACTAAGTCCAGTGCCGTTTTGTTGCAGCATATCGTTCAAGCGCCCAATAGCGTCTTGTACGTTTTGATGAACTTGGTCTAAATTAACGTTAACCCCTGATTTAGGGATCACAGCTACAAAACCTGAAGGCACCTTCTCTGTTGGTGCGCTTGGTGCAGCAGGTGTGCTGCTTTCATTTGAATTGGAGCTGATCATTGGGCCTGTTGATACAACAGGTGCATCAGCAATAGCCGTTTGCGGCGCAGCAACCCCACCATTTATAGCATTTACCATTTTGTACCGTCCTTTCTCGCCGTAGTGTGGCTCCCCAGGATAGTTGAGCCAACAAGGATTAAAAATAACCTTGTACAGCGTATCGGCTCGAAGACGTAAAACTTTAGTAAATGAGGGCTAGGCTCTACTTAGATACGCATAAATAAAGTTGAGAGTATAAGTAATCGACACAAATCTAAAAATCTTTAGGACTTTATTTTATTTATTTGTATACATCGCCATCATGCCGTTAAACGTCGATGTCAAACTGGTTCTCTCGCTGTTCATCTCACCCACAAAGCTATCCATCGCAGCAAATTGCGTAGTGTATTGATTAAGTAGTGCCGCCATCCTAGACTGCAAGTCTGAGAGATTCGTTTGCTGCTTAGTAATATCTGTATTTGCGTCGTTGGTCTGAGATTGAATAGGGCCCGTCGCGCTAAGTAAGCTTGTTAGAGTTTTTACGGCGCTTCCGGCTATACCGCCTGCAGAAGTTCCGTAGTATGTTGAATTGTCCAAATTACCCGTAAAAGTTTTAACAACATCACTATAGTGATTTTGAATGACAGAATTTAGCGTAGTTGTATTAACTGTTAAGCTTCCCGTCGATGTAAGTGTAATACCCATCTGCCACAGCGCACCCACTGAAGAGCCAGGCGTTGGTGATTGCTCTGTAATCATTGAGCGAAGTTGATTTTGAATCAACATCACCGTGGAACTTCCGACAAGGGTAGCTCCGTATGTAGCCAAGGTTGATTTGGGGTTCGTAACATCACCAAGCATTGTTACTGTATCGTTATAGGCAGTAACTAATGCCTGAATATTTGTCACCGCAGAAGCTGTATTTTGGGTGAGGGAGACCATGGATGGACTACCCACAGGAGTTGCTCCAGTTAATGTCAGCGTCGCCCCAGGAATGATATCGTTAATCGAATTCGAATTTCTGGTGTAATTTACTCCGTCAACTGTCAAACTAGCATCTGAGGCCGTCTCAACGATAGATGCATTTAAATTCAGTCCGCTTATCGGCGTACTAAACGCAGTATTAGCAACCAACGCTGAGGTCAAATTAATTGACTGAACATTTTTTGAAGCATCTGCTATCTGAATTTGATAAGCAGGTGCAATACTTGTTCCGGTGTTAACCAAGGAGGCAGTATTTCCTGCTAATGAAGGGTTATTAGCTAGTGCGGCATTTATATCCGTGACAACAGAGCTAAGTGAAGAGTTAGCAGGAATTTGCACCATTGCAGACCCCTGGGAACCTACGGCCACATTTAAACTAAAAGATGACGTGGGGTTAACACTAACACTAGTCGAGGGGAACGTTCCACCCATAGCCGGCGCAGGAGCGGAAGGCACAACAGGCTGATAAGCACTGAAGGTCAATGATTGAGCTGAGCCAGAGGCCGGATCCACAATTTGTATTTGATAGGCAGGCGCGCTTGATGTACCTGTGTTAACCATGCTTACTGTATCACCGCTAATTTTTGAATTACCGCTGGAACTTAGGGCACTTTGAATACTAGAAATGACTGAAGTAGTAGTGGCGTTAGCTGGTACATTGACTTGAACCGGAGAACTACCCCCAACTGTCAGTGCAACTTGAAAGGCTGACGAATTATTAATAGCCGCAGAGCTATTGACGAAAGCTGAGCTCAGGTTGGGATCGTATTGATAACTCGACATCGAGGATAATTGCACATTCCCCTTTGCATCAGCAATTTGAATCTGATGCGTCGTTGTGTTAAGAGAGGCTGTATAGCCCTGTGAGCCAATACTAGAGTTGATTGCGCTAATAGCGTCACCAACCGTTATCTGTCCGTTTGCATCTAAAGGTATGTGAATTAAGCTTGAAGCTCCAAAATTAACTGACAAGTTAAGGTTGAAAGGACTGCTTGTATTTAGAACCGTACCTGTGGATGCAAAACTCGAATCCAAAGGAGGAGCGGAGTTACTTGTGTCTGTTGTGAGTGTGAAGCTATTGGCAGCACCCGTACCACCTGTTAACTGAATTTGGTAGGGATTTGATACGTTACCCGTATTAATTAACTGTGCTTGTACACCGTTACTATTGGGTGATGAATTGATTGCATTAACAATACCTTGAGGTGTATCCCCTCCTGCTGGAATAGAAATTACACTTGGTAAGCTAGAAGATCCTGACTGTATTTGCACAGTAAAGCCGTTGCCACTATTTAAACTGACTGAACCAGACGCAAATGATGTGCTAAGAACAGACTGGGCGCTAGCGATTGAGTTGATTGCAACCGTATGCGAACCCGCTTGCGCGGCAGTTGTAGTCGTAATTGAGAACATTCCTGTACCGGTATTCGATACAGTCAGGTTGTTAAAGTTACTCTGGTCCTGAAGCTTAGTCATAGCAGTTTGAACTTCTTGAACCACATAGGATACTGCACTAAGTCCAGAGATCTTAGATTGATCACTCGTAATCTGGGTGTTGATAATATTGGCTTGAGGGATTTCCGTTGCATTAACCAAACTTTGAGCCAACGAAGCAACGTTAACCCCTGAGCCTGCGCCCAAGGCAGATAGGATCGATTGTCCTAATGCTTGATTGTTTGTAGTTGCAGTATTCGAGCTCGTACCAGTACCTGTTGTACCGCTGGCTGCGGTCGAGCTAGACGCTGGAGTACTCGCAGAAGACGAAGAACTAATAGAACTGGTTGTCATTTTGGTCTCACTTCACGTTAAATACAATCCACATGGACTGATTTACACAGATGGACATCCGTTGTATCGACACTAGACGTCCACTCTTTAATCATCTTTTCCTATTTAAATCGCTAAAACACATAATTTTCCCTCTCGATTAACCGTTTATGTAGTTAAACAAAGAATTCTTCGTAATCTGAGCAAACGCACTTTGGGCTGCTTGCAGTGCCAATTGATCTTGATTCATCTTAGTGATCGCCTGTGTGTAGTTCAAATCTTGAACTGAAGACAGGGTCGTGTTGAGCCTTAAGGTTGCTTCATTTAGAACACTCGACTGATTGGTCGCAAGGGATTCATTAGATCCTACGTTTGCAAGTGCGTTATTTACGCCTTGGCTAAGCGTTGTCAGCTCACCAATCCCACGTTGAATATTTGTCGTATCTGAGCTATTCACAGCACCAATTAAATCATTAAGCGATTGAAAAAAAGCGACACCTGTCTGACCACCTTTTGAATCACTCCTGACCACGTTCGTAAAAGCTGTAGTCCCCGGTGTATTCATCGTAATCTTCAGACTGTCACCCACACTTACTTGCATGGTGTTTTGATCGCCTTGATAGGTCACATTGCCGTTACTATCTGTTGTATATGCGGGCTGATTGCTACGACCGCCCGCAAATACGTAGTTCCCTGAACCGTCTTGAGTGTTTGCATCACTTACGATCTGAGCTTTCAATTGAGTCATTTGCTGAGCAATCGTTTTACGGTCAGTTGGACTTACCGTAGCAGAGGCGGCTTGAACTGCCAACTGATTGAACTGAGACAACAAGGTACTTACATTTTGCAAGGCAGTGTCCTGGGTCTGCAAACGACTAGAGACCGTGGTGATCGTATCTTGGTATCCCGTTTGACGGTCAATTTGTGACTTGATGTTTAAAATCAAAGCCGCTTTATTCGGGTCGTCACTTGGCTTCGTGTTTTGCGTACCTGATGCCAATTGACTCTCAATGTTAGTCAAACTGCTTTGCACAGTATTTAATTGATCCGTCGTTGTTTGATAAAAATTACTGGTAGAAATAGTCATGCCCATGATATTTATCCTGCCGTGATACCGTTAATAGTTGTGAAATCTTGAGTCGCAATTTGAATCGTCTTAGCTGCTGCTTGATAGGCCTGTTGAAACCTAATTAGGGCCGCTGCTTGATCGTTCATACTCACACCTGAGACTTTGTCTTGCGCATTCTTAGCCTGCGTATTAACTGCAGTCAATGCTTGCTGACTCATTAATGCTTGTTGAGCTTGATTGCCAATCGTATTCGTCTGTTGAACGTAAGCGCCTGCGAATGTATTTTGGCCCACAATTTGCGCTTTACTAAGCGCAACCATCTGCAAAATATTCGTATTGTCACCGGCAGCGTTTTGGTTTTCGCTGATTCCAAAAGTATCGCCCACGCTTGGCTGCTGGGTTAAGTTAATGCTTAATCCTTGGTACTGAATAACGGGCTTAGAAACGGACGGATCATATGTACCGACAGCCAATTCAGTTCCAGTTTTGGAATCTATGACTGCGTACTGATTATTAGCCTCAATCTTCACATTCAGTGTCTGCGTTTTAAGCTTCAAAGCGGGGTCAATAGGAGCTCCCGAATAAGTTGCACCGACTTGTACCGTTCCTCCTGTACCTGTTGCAAAAACAGCTAGATTATCAGGAACGGGGCCGCTTATATATGCACCCGTTCTAATCCCAATTTTGCTTAAATCGGAAGGCTGACCATTTGAGCCGAATGACAACTCCAAACTGGGCTGAAATAGTCCAATGCTGCTCGCTAAGGCAACTCCAGATGGATTTTTAACTTGAATTTGATATGAAGGATTGCTAGCTGTTCCTATATTCACCATACTGGCCGTGTCTCCGCTAATAGCTGAACCCGGTGTAGCTGCGGCAGCGTTAATAGCATTAATCACATCATCTGTCGTGGCATTGGGAGGTATGCTCACCTCTTGTTGCAGATCACCACTTACAGTCACATTTATATTAAATGAACTGGGATTATTCAAACTGTTTGACTGATTGACAAAGGTTGAATTCAAGTTAGGATAATTCATATAACTACCTAACGCGCTAGGCACAACGGTACCTGAGGAATTTTTTATCTCAATTTTTTTCGAAACAGTGTCATAAACTGCTAGATAACCTGTAAGTGAAGATGTTGAGTCAATGGTGCTGTTAATTGAATCAACTACGTTTTGAACCGTAGCGGGTGATTGTGGAATTTGGACTAAACTTGAAGCTCCCCCGTTAATTGTCATATTCAAGTTAAACGCACTGGTGTTACCGAGTAAGGCTGTAGCAGAGTTAAATGTGGAATTTAGACTTGGTGCACCACTATCCGTTACAGGATTTTGAATAATCTGAACCATTGGGTTATATGTGCCGTTACCAATCTCTAAAGCATTGGTATTGGTGCCGTCTGTAGTACCGATCTGAATGGGTTGTCCAGCAGCTACTGCATTAGCTTGCAAAACTAAATCGCCTGTGGGTCCAATTGCAGCCGAGATATTTGTTGCTGCAGATTTCTTTTGTATAGCCTGAGCCAAAGTACTCAAATCTGTAAATCCAGATATTTCTACGCCGTTAATACTCAGTGTTTTTGTGAAGTTCAAAGAATTAACTGGCACATCGATTTGGTTATAAACCTGGGCCGTGACGTTGGGTGCTGCACTAGCGGGTGTATAAGGATATACGTTATTTGCAATACCCAATGTATTACTTGAGGAGTTTGCGAAACTCGTATCCGCGAGTCCAAGAGCGTTTCCTGATCCATTCAGTGAGTTGTCTCCTATCTGTATGGGGCTCGTTGCTGAAGGGGATACTCCACTCAAAACCAATTGCCCAGACCTATTGATCGCTGCAGCTACGTTTGTCGTGCTTGTTTGCGCGTTTATAGCATCTCTCAAGCTTGCTATATCTGTATATGCACCTGTAATTGTTTGTCCATTAATAGTTAAAGTATTATTAAAATTAAGTGAACTTGGGTCGATACTGATTGATGTAGGGTTGGCATTGTTTGCTACACCAATTTGAATAGGTGAGGTTGCTGCAGTGGTTGTCCCCTGTAACACCAAATTTCCGCTTGTATCAATTGCTGCAGTTACATTGGTTGAAGCTGAACTGTTGTTAATTGACTGTGCTAAGGTTTTAATGTCATTAAAACCACTTATTTGCTGCCCGTTAATACTTAGAGTGTTGTTAAAGTTCAGTGAACTACTGGGCACAACAATCGTATTGGGCTGATTGGTAAGCCAGTTCTGCACATCACTCGCAGTTAGTCCATTGGGAGAAGGGGTTAATGCACCTAGAGGAATTCCGTCCAAGGTGATTGCTCCAGCAGCAATAACAGGGTTATTGGTGCTACCAATCGCCCCAATTCTGGTTGAGTTGATTGAGGCAGCCATTGGGGTGGAACTGGTACTAGAAGCCAATACATCGGCTTTTGCACCATAAAACACATTTAATCCCTGATATCCCTTTTGACCAGACTGGTTGAGATACTGACTGCTATAGGTTACGGGCGTATTAAAGCCATTTGCCGTTGTAATGATTTGCGCTTGTTGATTGGGCGAGAGCGGTGTTCCAATCAACTGGCGACCATCTGTTGTTAACACCTGCAGTTGTTGCCCAGGCTGTGCATTATCTAAATAAAAAGTAGGGGACGTCACGCCTGCTGCTACAGAGGTTACGGATGCATATCCCTGATTAGGATTGATGGCAAGCGTTTTATCGTAAACTGGATTGATATTATTTTGTATCTGTGCATTACCAAGCGCAGTCGCTGGCACACCTGGATCGACATAACTTACCTGAGCCGCTGTGCTGCTAACATTACCTGCCCCCTGCATCGCAGCGAACTGCGCACCAGTGGCGATTTGTGCTGGATTTGTTAGGTTAACCGTAATTCCTGCTGCAGCATTTGGATTTGACGAATCCATATTAAATAGAGGCAGTCCCTTTAATCCATTGGCATCAATACCGCTGGTTTGAATAGAATTTGCGCTTGATACAAAAGTGCTAGCAAGGCTATTAAAATTCTCTTGCGCGGGTTGCAGAACTTGACTTAAAAACGTTTGTATACCACCAATCGTTCCCCCGCTAGATCCTGCTAACGGCTGAGTGTTTCCATAAGGATCGATCACCAAACTTTGAGTACCGTTTGCGTTTGGCGTTATACCAATTGGGCGTGCAGTTTGGCCGTCAACAACTACGTTTTGGGAAATAGTGTTGCTCATGCTAACTGTCACTGAACCGTTAGCTGAGAAGCTGGTAGAAATGTTTGTCAAACTCGAGAGCTTATGCAGTAATAAATCTCTTTGATCTAAAAGCATGGGAGACTGTGTACTCACATCTGGTGAGTCACTTAACTGTCCATTAATGAGTGCAATTTGACTGGTGAGGGTATTAACGGACTGTACAGAACCTGTTAAATCTTGAGTTGCTTGATTTCCGATCGCAGTCAGTTGACCAGACACCTCTGAGAACTGAGATGCCAATGCATTGGATGCAGTTAAAAAACTGTTTCTTTGATCTGTCGATCCGGGATTTGCGGACAAAGCCTGTGCAGCAGAGAAATATCCGGACAACGAAGTATTCAACCCAGATGTTGCGTCCCCCATCACATTCACAATACTTTGTGTGTAGTTCACCATGGGTTGCTGTGCTTGCAACTCACTTGTACTGGTTCTTAAATTTGTTGCCGTAAATGCATCGTACGCTCTGGTAATGCTTTGAACATTGGCACCCAACCCCACAAAGTAGCCAGGCATTTTTGCAGGCGCAGTTTGCTGGATATTGGTCGTCTCAAGCGAATAGCCCTCAGTATTTGAGTTGGCAATGTTATTACTAACCGTGCTTAATGCAGATTGATAGGCAGAGACCGCGTTACCACCAATGGAGAGTAAATCACTCAATTGGCACCCCCGCTTGCGCTAATATGCAACTTCAAAGGCTTTAACACCTGTGTTTTCAACGGGATGGGCATTTGCGCTGGAGCCACCAAGGACATCGGAGTTACGTCCTTATGAAGGGGTATGCCAGCACCTTTACTTGCTTGCAAAATATCATTGGTACTCGGCTGAGTGGAACCACTCGTCAAATTGGTTGTATTGGGGGCAGGTTTTGTTTGACTGACCTGTTTGACAATCATGTCAGCAAATCCGAGTTGATTTCTTTTAGACATTTGTACAGACAATTCCTTGTCATACATATCTTGGTAAGTATTCATCTCGTTTGAATCATTTAAATCACTCTTCATAACGCTATTGGCGTCACGCATTGATTTAAGCATCATTTGAATAAAAATACCCTCAAACTGCTGAGCAGTTTGTTTCAAAGCTTCAGGGTTGTTTTGATTGGCCTGCCCACGCAAGTTCGCCAATCCGTTAAAGTCTAAATAAGACGTAGCGGCTTGGTTGGAAACAGATGATGCGTCAGCCATTTTGTTACACCTAGATTATTATCAGGTCCGCTCTTAAGCTACCAGAGCTTTTAAGCGCCTCCATAATTGCAATCAAAGCAGAGGGCGATGCGCCGACTTGATTTACAGCGTCCACAATTTCCCTCAAATCCACACCGGGTTTGAATAAAAACATAGGCTTGTTCGGTTCACTCACGTTGACCTGTGCGTTTTGAACAGCTTGTGTTTGACCGCCGGCCAAGGCATTGGGTTGTGAGACCTCATTGGTTGCAGAGATTGCAACAGAGATCGTGCCGTGAGATACAGCAGCGGCTGTTACCCGCACCGCCCTATTAATGACCACTGTGCCAGTTCTTGAATTGATAACGACCCTTGCAGCGGGCTCACTAGGTTGGACTTCAATGTTCTCTAAATCACTCATGAACATGATTCTTTGATTCATATCCATTGGAGCACGCACGGAGATAGAAGTACCGTCTAAAGCCTGCGCAAGTCCATCGCCAAATTTCTTATTAATGGCGCTAACAATCGTATTCATGGTTGAATAGTCGTTATCACGAAGATTAAGCACCACGCTCTCAGCTTTATCAAATGGTGTATCTACCGTTCTTTCAACCAAAGCACCAGAAGGAATCCTTGCAGATGTGGGTACACCAATCGCCACCTTAGATCCAGCAGCAGAGGCATCAATCCCAGTTGCTGTGAGCGCGCCTTGAGCGATTGCATAAATCTCACCGTCAACACCTCTAAGGGCAGTCATTACTAAGCTACCCCCTCTTAAATTTGAGGCCTTTCCAATTGCCGAAACATTCACATCAATGCGCTGTCCTGGTTTTGCAAATCCAGGTAAATCTGCAGTGACCATTACTGCAGCGGAGTTATTTATACTGATACGACTTGTTGTTGCGGCTTGCTCAAAGTCAGACAAAGGACCATCAATGCGAACGCCCATCTGAGAGAGCATGGCTTTCATACTCTGTGTTGTGAAAGGAACCGACGCATCATCCCCTGTGCCCTGTAAGCCTACGACTAAACCAAATCCAATAAGTTGATTAGAACGCTGGGCTGCAACTGCGGCCAAGTCTTTCACTCTGTCTGCAAAAGCAGACTGCAATGCAAACGGCAAGACCAAACTGATTACAAGTTTGGACGTGAATTTAATCAAGTAATTACGATGTTTCATCAAAATGGCCACCATTTATGTAATAAGTCGGTGCCCCAACCCACTCGTGCAGCATTAGCCAAGTCACCGGTTCCTCTGTAGGCAATTTGTGCATTAGCAAGCCTCAAAGACTGAACCGTTCCGTTGGGGCCAATGTCTTGTGGACGTATTACGCCTGAGACTTGAATGACTTCTGTACCCTCTGAGAGTCCGAGTTTTTTCTCACCACGAACTACCAAGTTCCCATTTGCTAAAACTTCAGTGACAGTCACCGCAATTGATCCCGTTAAACTTGCGTTGTGATCAGCAGTACCCTTGCTCTTACTATCATTTGCTGAGCTATTTAAATTAATGCCCTTCAAATATCCAGACATCTCACCTATTCTGGAATTCATCCCAGAAGGTATGATGGTGTTACTCGTATCCCTGTTAACTTCACTGTTTTGTGATCTGTTAGCCTGTGTGGACTCGTTCAAAAGCACAGTGATAATGTCACCGACCTGAAAATTTCGGCCACGGCCAAACCAAGCATCTGATCGACTGTTACCGTAAATACCGCCTGTTGCAAGCTTTGGTCGATCATTGACGGTTGGATAAACGGGCTCAAAATCTGGCGAAGGCGCAAGCGCCTCAGGCTCGGGCTTTAGCGTACTGCACCCCGTTACTGATAAGGCAGCAAGGGTGGCAAGGGCCAGCAAGCTAAGAGAATATTTTTTCATCATTTATTCCAAATTAGTATTGATGTACTTCAACATTCCGTCGACAGCTGCGATGGCCTTAGAGTTCATCTCATACGCACGTTGGGTCTCAATCATGTTGACCATCTCGGATACAACATTGACGTTTGAGGTCTCCAAATTACCCTGTAAAAGAGTTCCTGCTCCGTTGGTACCTGGTTGCAGCAACTGCGGTGGTCCGCTTGCAGAGGTAGCAATAATCATGTTGTTACCAATTGGCGTTAAACCGCTTGGATTGATAAAGTTGGCAACTTGAATATTGCCTAAATTTTGTGAACCGCCGCCTGCGACCAATTCAATGGAGACGGTACCGTCAATACCCACAGTGACACTGGCTGCGTTATTGGGGATAGTGATGTTTGGTATGAGCGGCATACCGCTTGAGTTCACAATCTGACCCGTGTTAGAAACTGTAAAGGTTCCGTCCCTGGTGTAGGCAATAGTGCCATCGGGTTGTTGAATTTGGAAGAAACCATTGCCTGAAATCGCCAAATCCAATGGATTATTGGTATTTGACATATTACCCTGGGCATAGATCTTCTCAGTTGATAGAATTTTGACACCCGTACCCACCATCATGCCTGTTGGGTTCTGCGTATTAACAGTCGTTTGTCCGCCAGCTTGACGAAGGTTTTGATAAAGTAAATCCTCAAATACAGGACGGTCTGCCTTAAAGCCAGTTGTTGTAACGTTGGCCAAGTTATTAGAGATGACGTTCATCCGCGTTTGTTGGGCATCTAAACCCGTTTTGGCGACCCACAGTGTTGCATCCATCTCTTACCTCTTATATGTTTCTTAAATCGCTCTAGGCGATATATCCTTAACTAGGCAGCTTGAGCATCGTTGATCCCGACTCATCGTTGGACTTACCTTCCTTGATCATTTGAACCTGATGTTCAAATGAGCGACTTTGCTCAATCATTTTGACCATTGCATCGATCGGATTAACGTTGCTTCCCTCCAAAGCTTGACTGGTAACCGACACCTGCTCAGGACCAGTTGCAAAATCCGCGCCAGGTGCCTGGTTCTCAACTTGAAATAGTCCGTCGTGCCTTCTCTCTAAGGGGGTATTACTTGCGTCCTTTAAAAATAAATTAGCAACCAGCACAGGCGGTGTGGTCGGGGGCTGAGTAGGGTCGGTGGCATAAATGCCACCATCAGAGGCTATTCCTATCTTAAAACCTTGGGGAACTGTGATTGGGCCCCCGTTTTGGCCGCGGACAATAAAACCGTCCCCTGTCTCAAGGGT
>CAITYM010000059.1 GCA_903896615.1 uncultured Burkholderiales bacterium | reverse complement strand
GGAAAGCGGGTCTTTGCAAGCACAATCCATATAGCTGCCATCGCGGGTGTACCAGGGCTAGTATGGAAGGTGAGTTCAACATCAGGATTTGGTAATCCAGCTTTTAGTAAATTACGGCTCACCTGATCGTAGATTTCTCCGTAATTAATAGGACTAGATAGATCAATGGCGCATAAATCTACTTGGGACGGTTTATAGCCTGTCTTTTTATTAAGCCAAGAACAATATTTCTTACTTCTTTTGAAATCGTAATTGGTTAGTAAATAGACATGATCAAATCTGCCTTTGAACTCAAGTAACGCAGTAGCAACTGGCCCAATACCTGCATCTTTCTTCCCCTCTGAGGAATCAAGATCGGCAGAACCAATCCATGAAATCAGCCACTGCTGTTTAGATAAACTTTGCTGCTTACTCATCAATTACGCCACAGGCTTGAATAATTAGCGAGTTTCATTGTGTCTGAGGCCAAGCGCATACGCATATCGGGTTTATAGGTGAGAATGAAGACAGCCCTGCGATTTTTTTCCTTACATGAAGTAAGATAATCGTAGACATCTTTAACAAATCCATTTAAAAATCCAAAATCTTCTACGGTTTGATATCTGCCGTTTTTATCTGCATATGTAAGAACGATGTTCTCACCACGGCGGATAACATCAATAACAGTTGCTTCTATGCCAATATTTTTATAGGTTGACCCCGTTTTAGACTGCCATACGCGCGTAACTTGTCTCGCAGGGATCATTGCAAGCTCTTGCGGTGTTTTGCCTAAATCTCTTAGTGCCGCAGTTGTAAACGCTTGTTTAAGTTGCGTATTTTCATCTTCTAAGGCTTTATTTAGTAATTCGAGATGGGATTTCGTTTCCTCAAGCACCTCAACATGCTCTATGGCTTCAAGTGCCACATTCAGGTGCTTGTCGCTTTGTTTTTGTAAGTTCTCATTTTCTGTCTTTAATTGTTCAACATCAATTAAGTATTTCTCGTGGGCTGCTTTTGCAGAAGCTTCAATTTTTAAGATATCAGCTTGTGCTAAATCTTTTATTAAGTAATTAACTAAGGTGGATGAGCTATTGATTTCTCCCTTTCTATATAGCGGATGCATATCTAATAACATTTTAGGATTGAGCACTTTGTCTTCGCGAAGTCTTCGCAGAGTTTCAGATAAATACCATTCAGTATTTTGATCATTCCTCCATGCCGTAACAAGTGTCCATTTACCCTTGTTAAATCGGTCACCTAATATGAAATAGCCAATTTCAGGCTTGTTATCTGGATTAACGGGGTCTACTAATTTAGCGCTGTAGTGATGGCGATCGCTGTATTTATTGTCTAACTTAATAAATTTAGCTTCAATTAATTCAATTTCAACATCAGAATCGAAATGAATCCCGAACCTTAGTGGTAGCGAATCCATGTTCGCATGCTCTTTAGCAATAATTTTTACACTTATTCGTTCTTCCATGAGTGTTTTCCTTATTTATTGGATGATTAAAAAAACATATCCGAGGTATAGTTTATGTTTTAGTTATGATATTTCTTCAATAATCTCTCTAACTGAACGGTATCAAGTTCTTTATATATGGCGGACGATGAGCTATTAGGAATTTTTACAGTAGTCTGTCCAGACACCGCGAGACCGACAGGGAGTATGGATTTGGAAAGAGGAGAAATACTTGATTCATTCTGTGTTTTGAATATTGATGGTGGCATTTCTTTTGATTCCAAGGGCCAATATTCATCAACATCAATCCACCATGCCTCAGGTGGAAACCTTCGTGAATCGTCTGTAGTCGTAACTACTGATTTACCCTCAAGTTTTTTAGCCTTAATCAAGATATTATCGTGCCCGTAACGACTCATGTAACGCTTAGGCTTATGGACTATTTCTCCATGTTCGTTCGCTAAATCTAAGATCAGTGATGAGCCTTGCTCATAAACTCGTATTAATGTAAATGGCCCGAAAGACATAATTTTGTTGATTGTTGAATGAACCAGATTCCAACTATACATCGTTATAAGATAAAATTAATAATGTTACAATTACTATACATTTTGAAAAGGGTTGACGCCCTATCCAACCTGCCCTAGTCCGGTAAGGTGGTTCGCAAAAGCGGATGTGGCTCCTAGGTGGGGCAATCAAAGGATCTAGCGTCAACCTCCACTTAGGAGGTTTTTTTATGTCTGAACACATTATTGAGGCAGTATCGCCAACTGCTATTTACGAGGAGCTTATTGCCGCTTACATAGGGGCAAATTATTGCTCCGGTCAGGGAGACAGAGAATTTTGTTTGAAAATTGGCGTTTATTCTGAGCAACTCTCCCAAATGTATGCAAAAACCGGCAGTAATTCTGCTGTTTTTATAACGGCATACAACCCCTATAGTCAGATTCAACCCAAAGAGATAAACGAGGCAGCACATAAGTCACTATTGACGGACTTGGCTGTTAGCTCCATCTATTGGGTTGAGGGAATGGGGTATGACATAAACTCTGATTGGCAAGAAGCAAGTTTTCTTGCTCTGGGCATTTCACTTGAACTTGGTAGTCAAATCGGAACTCAATACGGTCAAAACGCTATCGTTTGGGCTGGTGAAGATGCAATTCCCAAGCTTGTTTTATTGAGGTAAACGCTTGTGTTTGGCCAACTTTAAAGGCTGGGGGGATTTGTCCAGATTGCCAACCCGACGTTTTGTCAAATGGCTAAACCAGG
>CAITYM010000058.1 GCA_903896615.1 uncultured Burkholderiales bacterium | reverse complement strand
TCTTGTGTTTGAGGATCGATTAAAGAGAAATCCTCCCCACAATTATGCAAAAGATTACAGTTTGAAGCAAATCTATTTACTTAGGGATTTTCTTTTGCAATGTATTGGAGGCGCGGGCCGGAGTCGAACCGACCTACTCGGATTTGCAATCCGGTGCATAACCGCTTTGCTACCGCGCCGTATACGCATTCTCTGATAAAAAAGGGAAGCTAAAGCTTCCCTTTTAGAGATATGGAGCGGGAAACGAGGCTCGAACTCGCGACCTCAACCTTGGCAAGGTTGCGCTCTACCAACTGAGCTATTCCCGCGTGGACTATTATTATAACCGAACTAATTTAAATATGCACACTGTTTATATTTAATTCGAATAATTAATGTTTAACAGCCGTAGATTCTGTTTTAGCAGATTCGGAAGCCACCACCGGTGCAGCCATCTCCTCTTCTGTCAAAGGAGTAGGCATTCGTACCAATGCAATCTCAAGAGCCTTGTCTATCCACTTTACCGGAATGATTTCTAAACCATTTTTAACATTCTCAGGGATTTCTTGAAGATCTTTGACATTCTCTTCAGGAATAAGCACAGTTTTAATACCACCTCTGAGTGCTGCCAACAGTTTTTCCTTCAAACCACCAATCGCCGTTACTTCACCTCTCAGTGTGATTTCACCCGTCATTGCAACATCACTACGAACTGGTATTCCAGTCATCGTTGAGACGATGGCGATAGTCATGGCAACACCAGCACTCGGGCCATCCTTTGGCGTAGCGCCGTCTGGCACGTGAATATGAATATCCTTTTTCTCAAAAGCTTCATCTTTGATGCCTAAAATCTTCGATCTTGAACGCACAACCGTGCGCGCGGTCTCAACAGACTCTTTCATCACATCACCTAGAGAACCAGTGCGAGTGATGACGCCTTTTCCGGGCATGATTGCAGATTCAATAGTGAGCAAATCTCCGCCTACTTCGGTCCAAGCTAGGCCCACGACTTGACCAACCTGATTTTGTTGCTCAGCCCGACCGTAGTTGTACTTACGTACACCCAGAAAATCATTCAGATTGTCTGGAGTGACTTTAACCTGTGCCTTCATCTCTCCGAGTTGGATCGCTTTCACTACCTTTCGGCAAACTTTAGAGATTTCACGCTCCAACGAACGAACGCCTGCCTCTCTAGTGTAATAACGCACTAAATCTATCAGGGCTTCTTCGGAAATACTTAATTCCTCCTCTTTTAAACCGTTATTCTTCAACTGTTTAGGAAAGAGGTACTTTTGTGCAATATTGACTTTCTCATCCTCTGTATAACCAGAGAGCCTTATAACTTCCATTCTGTCCAAAAGGGCGGACGGAATATTCATAGAATTAGATGTCGCCACAAACATGACGTCACTCAAATCAAAATCAACTTCCACGTAGTGGTCATTAAAGGTGTGATTTTGCTCGGGATCCAAAACCTCAAGCAAAGCACTTGAGGGGTCACCCCTAAAATCAGAACCCAATTTGTCTATCTCGTCAAGCAAGAACAAAGGATTACGAGCACTGACTTTTGTCAAACTTTGAAGCACCTTACCAGGCAAAGCACCGATATAAGTTCTCCTATGACCTCGGATCTCCGCTTCGTCGCGCATACCGCCAAGGGCCATTCGCACGTACTTACGTCCAGTTGCCTTAGCGATGGACTGTCCAAGTGATGTTTTACCAACCCCAGGAGGGCCGACCAGACAAAGGATTGGAGCTTTCAATTTGTCTACGCGCTTTTGTACAGCAAGATACTCTAAGATACGATCTTTAACTTTCTCAAGTCCGTAGTGATCTTCGTTTAATACGTCTTCAGCAAATGGGAGATCGTGTTTGATCTTTGTTTTCTTAGCCCATGGCAAGTTGACAAGAACATCAATGTAGTTTCGAACCACAGTTGCCTCTGCAGACATGGGAGACATTAGCTTTAGTTTTTTAAGCTCACCCTCTGCCTTCTTACGTGCTTCTGCAGGCATCTTTGCAGTTTTGATTTTCTTCTCGATCTCCTCGATATCTGCACCCTCTTCACCCTCGCCAAGCTCTTTTTGAATGGCCTTGACTTGCTCATTCAAATAAAAATCGCGTTGGTTTTTCTCCATTTGACGCTTTACTCTTGAGCGAATCTTTTTATCGACATTCAAAATATCGACTTCTCGCTCAAGTTGCGTAAATAGATTCTCTAAACGAGCTTTGATACTAGAGAGGTCTAAGATAATTTGCTTGTTATCAAGTTTAAGTGGCAAGTGAGCCGCAATCGTATCTGCCAATCTACCTGCATCATCGATACTGGCAATTGAGGTCAAAATCTCTGGAGGGATTTTTTTGTTGAGTTTTACATACTGGTCAAACTGCTGCATGACGGCACGTCGCAAAGCTTCAATTTCATTTTCGCCTTGAGCGCTGGGATCTAACTCAATTGGAGTGACGTTTGCACTAAAGTGAGACTCACCCTCTTCAATTTTGTTAACCAGTGCTCTTTGCTGACCTTCAACGAGAACTTTCACTGTTCCGTCTGGAAGCTTCAGCATTTGTAATATGGTGGAAACACAACCCACTTCAAACATGTCATCTACAGCGGGCTCGTCTTTAGCAGCCGTTTTTTGAGCCACCAACATAATCCTACGCTCAGCGATCATGGCAGACTCTAAGGCCTTGATACTCTTAGGTCTTCCCACAAAGAGTGGAATAACCATATGAGGAAATACGACCACATCGCGCAGTGGCAATAGTGGTAAATCAATCGGCTCGGGGGGCAGGGATACGTGTCCAGACATGGTTTATTTCCATTTAAAAATGAGACTGAGCAAAATGAATCTTCAAAAAGGGATTCGCTCAACTGATCATGGTTATGTAATTAAGCCTTTTTAGCAGCCTCACGGTACACCAACAAAGGTGCTTTGTTCTCCTCAATGGTGGACTCATCGACCACCACTTTTTCTACATTAGTTGCATTTGGTAAATCAAACATGGTGTCGATTAAGGAATGTTCAAGTATGGATCTGAGTCCTCTTGCACCTGTTTTACGAGCAAGTGCCTTCCTAGCAATCGCTTTTAACGCTGCAGGACGAATTTCAAGGTCCACACCCTCCATATGCAGGAGTTGAGCGTACTGCTTGATCAACGCATTCTTAGGCTCTGTAAGAATCTGAACCAATGCATCCTCTGTTAATTCATCCAATGTCGCGACCACAGGCAATCGACCAACGAGTTCAGGGATCAATCCAAACTTGATTAAGTCCTCGGGTTCAACATCACCAAAGACTTCCGTCAAGGTTTTCTCAGCCTTTGTGCGAACTACTGCACTAAAGCCAATCCCTGAGGTATCTGTTCGGTTTTGAATAACTTTTTCTAAGCCAGCAAATGCACCACCGCAAATAAATAAGATATTAGTGGTGTCCACTTGCAAGAAATCTTGATTAGGATGCTTTCTTCCGCCTTGCGGGGGAATACTTGCCATTGTCCCTTCAATCAGTTTAAGGAGTGCTTGCTGAACGCCCTCTCCTGAGACATCCCTCGTAATAGAGGGGTTGTCTGATTTCCTGGAGATCTTATCGATTTCATCGATATAGACAATGCCTTTTTGAGCTCTTGCAATATCGTAATTACAGTTTTGAAGGAGCTTTTGGATAATGTTTTCAACATCCTCACCCACATAGCCCGCTTCGGTAAGGGTCGTTGCATCAGCCATGACAAAGGGTACGTCTAGCATTCTGGCAAGCGTTTGTGCAAGAAGCGTCTTGCCCGACCCGGTTGGACCAATTAAAAGAATATTTGTTTTTGTGAGTTCAATCTCATCTTTTTTAGCAACCTCTTTGTGACGCAAACGTTTGTAATGGTTATAAACCGCTACTGCAAGGGATCGCTTCGCAACCTCTTGTCCGATCACATAGTTGTCTAAATTATTTTTAATCTCTATAGGCGTAGGAAGATCACTTCGTTTAACACCGTCCACGCTATCAAGCGGGGCTTCGTCACGAATAATGTCATTGCACAAGTCAATGCATTCATCACAAATGAACACAGAGGGACCTGCAATGAGTTTTTTTACCTCATGCTGACTTTTGCCACAAAAGGAGCAATATAAGGTTTTTTCTCTGGGGTTGCCTTTTTTGTCGGCCATTCGTTTCCGCCTATTTCAAATTTTTATACCAAATGATAACTAAAATTAGCCTAAAACCGGCTACTTTTGAAATAAAGCAGGAATCGTGCAAGTTTTAGCGCCGCCTAGCCATTAAATGAGTTTTACGGTCTTTTCGCGATCACCTGATCTACGATACCGTACTCCTTAGTCTCCTCAGCAGAGAGATAAAAGTCACGTTCGGTGTCAAGATTGATCTTCTCCAAGGGTTGACCAGTACGCTCTGCTGTAATTTTGTTCAACTGCTCCCTGGTTTTTAAAATCTCACGGGCGGCGATTTCAATTTCTGTGGCCTGGCCCTGAGTTCCTCCAAGTGGCTGGTGAATCATGACTTTAGAGTTAGGAAGGGCAAATCTTTTCCCCTTTTGACCAGCTGCTAGCAAAAAAGCTCCCATACTGGCCGCCATACCTATACAAAGAGTAGATACATCAGGCTTGATGAAGTTCATTGTGTCAAAGATTGCCAAGCCGGCACTCACGGAGCCGCCGGGGGAGTTGATGTACAAAGAAATGTCTTTATCCGGATTTTCGCTCTCAAGGAAAAGCAACTGAGCTACAACCAAGTTAGCTGTTTGATCGTTTACAGGTCCCACCAAGAATATAACTCTCTCCTTAAGCAAACGGGAGTAAATGTCGTAAGAACGCTCACCTCTGCCAGACTGCTCAACGACCATCGGGACCAGACCTAAGGCCTGCGTGTCCAAGGAATTCATAATTGCATCTCCATAATTCAAAAGTATTAAGCTTGTTGCTGTTCCATTAACTCATCAAAAGGTACAACTCGCTCAGTAACTTGCATTTGAGCAAGAATATAGTCCGTCACGTTATTCTCTATGACCCAAGACTCAACCTCGGCCATGCGTCGATTGTCCCTGTAGTACCAGCCGGCAACTTCACTGGGTTTCTCGTAGCTAGAAGCCATCTCTTCGATTTGTGTCTTGATCTGGTCTTTTGTAGCATGTAATTGGTGCTTTCTAACCATTTCACCAATAACCAGCCCCATCCGAACTTGCCGCTCAGCTTGGGGACGGAAGATATCCTCTGGAATGGGGGCGTTCTCTGCATCCTTAATCCCACGTTGTTTGAGCTCCGCCCTGGCTGCCGCAATTTGGCGATCAATCTCGGATTGAACAATGGACTTGGGTAGGTCGAGTTGCGCGTGCTCAATTAATGCATCAAGTGCTGCCATTTTGTTGCGTTTGAGCAGGCGAGACTTAACTTCGAGCTCTAAATTCTTACGAACCTCTGCCATTAAACCGTCCAAGGTTCCCTCGGGCACACCCAAAGACTTTGCAAAGGCGTCGTTAACCTCTGGCAAATGAGAGGCTTCAATTTTTTTAACCGTAACCATGAAGTCAGCAGTTTTACCAGCCACCTCGCGGCCATGATAATCGGCCGGAAACTCAAGCGGAAAGGTCTTGCTCTCACCAAGCTTCATGTTATGGACTGCTTCATCAAACTCTTTGAGCATCCTGCCCTCACCAAGCACAAATTGAAAGTCCTCGGCTTTTCCGCCCTCAAAGGTCTCACCATCAATGCGCCCCTCAAAGTCGACTGTAACGCGGTCCGTTGAAGCTGCTTTTGCGTCTAAACCACGAATCGTATAGGTCCTTTTTTGAGCACGCAGGATGTCAATTGTTTTTTGCAGCGACTCAGGTGAGACTTCACAAGATAATTTTTCGACCTTAATCTGGGAAATATCAGAAATAGTTACCTCTGGATAAACCTCAAACACTGCATCAAAGGACATTTGTCCATCAGGAGCACCTTCAGTCTCACTTATTCTCGGAGCGCCTGCCACCCGAAGCTTTGCTTCATTCGCAGCCGATTGAAATGCTTCGCCGACCTTGTCATTCATCACCTCATAGTGCACGGAATAGCCGTAGCGCTGAGCAACTATGTTCATTGGGACTTTACCAGGCCTAAATCCGTCAATCTTCACCTTTCTCGCCAAGCGCTTAAGGCGGGTATCAACCTCATTTTGAATGACCTCGACCGGCAAGGTCAGCGTCATTTTCCGTTCTAATTTTTCTAGGGTTTCAACTTGGATCGTCATATTCATTCCTAATTAATTTGCTCACACTCTTCAGTCGAGCAAAATCTTTGGTGCGCGGGGGGGGACTCGAACCCCCACAGTATTTCTACCGTCAGGACCTAAACCTGGTGCGTCTACCAATTTCGCCACCCGCGCAGGTTTTCAAAATAGCAACGGGCGGTCCACTCTTGCAAACCACCCGCTTGAAATCGGTCAACCGTAAATTCTACCCCTTACTCCCTCAAAATACGAGGCATGGGGTCTAAAATCCATACAAGACTCAACGTTATCCGCTAATAAGGTAAAGATTTCTGTCCAATCCAACCATTTTGAGACCAATTTGTTCAAAACCAAGCTGTTGACACCGCAAACAACGACCGTAATCTAGATATGCCCTCTTTTCATCAAAAGTCAATAGAGCATTACGAAAATTTTCCTGTGGCGTCTTGGCTTTGCCCGCACCACCTTCGCGCAGCAATCACCACCATTTATCACTTTGCCCGAACCGCAGATGATCTAGCAGATGAGGGATCGAGTGGCGCTGTTGAACGAATTAAAGATCTATCGGAGTACAGATCCGATCTAGTGAGTTGCATATCAAATAAGGGGGCTTTAGATACCAGATACGGGTCAACCAGTGTGCGTTGGCCAAATATCTTTAACCCCTTAAGCCAAGTCATCAGCGAATTTAGTATCCCAACTGATTTATTCCACCGTCTCTTAGACGCATTTGAGCAGGACGTACTCTATACAGAAGCAAATCTTGTTTATAAAAACAGAGAGGAACTGCTTCAATACTGCTACAAATCAGCGGCCCCCATTGGTCGAATCATGTTGCATTTATTCCAACACAATGATCCTGAGAGCTTGCGTCAAAGCGATGCAATTTGCTGCGCCCTACAGCTCATCAATTTTTGGCAAGACATCAGTATCGACACTCAAAGGAATCGTTTTTATTTACCCAAAGATTCGGATTTATCCTTAGAAATTCAGTTTGCAAAGGATTTGATGCACAGTGGGTCTCCCCTTTGCTTGTCCCTCAAAGGCCGCGCAGGCTTAGAACTAAGAGCTGTGGTCCAGGGTGGACTTCGCATCATTGAAAAATTGGAGCGCATAAATCCTCTGCAAATAAGACCTAAACTTACCCGGTTAGACTATGTACTGATTGCATGGAGGTGCTGTTTTAAAAAGTCCTTTCAAAGTTTAGCCCAACCCTAGCATCGCATCAGCTCAATCACAGAACAGATGACTCCACAAGAATACGTTCAACAAAAAGCCTCTTCCTCAGGTAGTAGCTTTTACTACGCTTTTTTATTTTTACCTGCGCCCAGACGCGCAGCGATAACTGCTTTTTATGCATTTTGTCGAGAAGTTGATGACGTAGTTGACGAAGTTTCTGATGCGAGCATTGCGGCACAAAAATTAGCTTGGTGGCACTCCGAAGTTATACAGGCTTTTGAGGGCAGACCCACTCACCCAGTCATGCAAGCGCTCGTACCGTGTTGTCAAGAATTTGGTATTCAACCCCAACACCTGTTATCCGTCATAGAGGGTTGTCAGATGGATTTGGTACAAACACGGTACCTCGATTTTGAGTCTCTCAATCGTTACTGTTTTTTAGTTGCATCTGTGGTGGGCGAAGTCTCCTCCCTCATTTTTGGTTCAACTCACCCAAGGACTACTGAGTACGCACACCGTCTTGGACTTGCTTTTCAGCTCACTAACATTATTAGAGATGTAGGTGAGGATGCAATTCGAGGCAGAATCTACATTCCGATTAGCGAGCTCCAACAATTTGACGTTAAAGCCCACGAGATATTGCAACGGATCCCCTCAGAGCGCTTTACAGCCTTAATGCAGTTTCAGTGCGACAGAGCTAAATCAATTTACACGCAAGCGCTATCCCTCTTGCCAGCACAGGACAAAAGGGCACAAAAACCAGGTCTTATGATGGCTAGCATTTACAGCAGTCTATTAAATGAAATTGAGCAAGCGGGCTTTCCCGTTCTTAAGGAACGTGTAGCTCTCACCCCACTTAGAAAATTTTGGCTAGCTTGGAGAGTTCAAGCCTTGGGACGATTTTGAAAAAAATCCTAATTATTGGAGCAGGCTGGGCCGGGCTAAGTGCTGCAGTACAAGCCACACAAAGGGGAGCAAATGTCACTCTCATAGAAGCAAGAAATGAATTGGGTGGACGCGCAAGATCTGTTCTCCTGAATAATCATATTTTGGATAACGGTCAACATATTTTGATTGGCGCTTACAAGGCAACGCTTGATTTGATGTCCAGCATTGGCCTTAATCCCAAAGAATTATTGATTCGAAAGCGCATGAGCTTAAAAGACTTCAATGATCAAGGATTTGAACTCTCGGGTCCCGATTCATTTGCGCCTGCTTTGCAATTTTTACTAGCCACACTCAGGTGCTCGCAGTGGTCACTAAAGGATAAATATTCACTCCTTCGCTTTGCTGTAAAGTGGGTAATCAGAGGATTCAAATGTGGGCAGGAAAATTCTGTAAAAGATATTTGCTCCGGTGTGAGCAACCGCGTGATCGAAACATTAATCACACCCTTGTGTCTTTCTGCCCTGAACTCGCCAATAGAGATCTCTAGTGGACAAATTTTTTTACGGGTTCTCAGGGATGCTATGTTCTCAGGACCGGGTAGTTCAGACTTTTTGATACCGCGTTGTGATCTAAGTGAGTTATTACCTAAGGCGTGCGAAAAATGGTTATTGCACAAAGGCTGCACTATACAAAAGGGTAGACGAATTGAGTCTCTCATTGACCAACTCGACACATTAAAAGATGCACAAAAACCTGATGCGATCATTATTGCGTGCGACCCATCAAATGCAGCCAGACTTATTAAATCAATAAATCCTCAATGGGCTGGTGTTGTTGAAGGCATCGAATACACCCAAATTGCAAGCACCTATATACGCTGCACGGATGCAAACTTTAAAGGGCTACCTCAGCCACTGATAATGCTAAGGAGTGATGCGAGTAATGCTAGTAATGCTAGTAATGCGAGTAATGCTGGTGAGGCAGACAAAGGTGTGGGTATAAAGGCGCCTGCACAGTTTGTATTTGATCGTGGATATCTATTTAAAGGCAACTTAAGTCCAGGGAGTGCAGACTCTAACAGCGGCATACTCAGTTTTGTGAGTAGCTACGCAACACTCACCAACGAGCAAATTAGTAGCCTCGTGATGGAGCAGGCTCGTCAGGAGTTGGGGCTCACGAAATTAGAACACTTAGGCACCATTAACGAGCGACGCGCTACCTTTTGTTGCAAACCAGGACTTGTTAGGCCAGGGCCTCAAATATCGGATCAACTTTGGGCTTGCGGGGACTACGTGGCTGGCCCCTACCCCTCCACACTTGAAGGGGCGGTGCTATCGGGCGTAGCCGTTATACAAAAAGTCATGGGATCCTGTTAGTTTTAATCTATCCAATCCTTTTAGCCCTAGATTTAAATTAAACTTGCTTTTAAGAGAGAATAACCTCTATGTTACCTATCAAACCTCGATTTAATCTAGAGCCTAAATATTCGCATGGTCAAGTCAACAAGACTGCCGTTTTATTATGCAATTTGGGCACACCCGATTCACCAACGCCTAAAGCGCTTAGGCGCTACCTTGCTGAATTTTTAAGTGACCCAAGGGTTGTGGAGATTCCGCGCTGGTTGTGGCTCATCATATTGCACGGAATTATTCTGAGAATTCGTCCCGCTAAATCTGCAAAGAAATATGCAAGCATTTGGACTTCTGAGGGCTCTCCTTTAAAGGTGTGGACCCAGGCCCAGGCGCAAGCTTTGCAACATGAATTTGACAAAACATCAACTCACGAGACCTCCAACCCGGTTATTGTTCGATATGCAATGCGTTACGGTCAAACCAGCATTGGCTCACAGCTTGATCAACTCAAAGTTGAAGGTGTGACGCGGGTTTTGATTTTACCGGCTTACCCTCAGTACTCTGCAACCACTACTGCAAGTGTTTTTGATAGTGTATTTACCTGGGGAACCCGAAGTCGCCAGCTTCCTGAGTTTCGCTTTGTGAACCACTACCACGACCACCCAGCTTACATTCAAGCGCTTGCAACCCAAGTCAAGTCGTATTGGCAGCTCAACGGTCGATCAGAAAAACTGTTGATGAGTTTTCACGGTATCCCCGAGCGATCATTAAAACTGGGAGACCCTTATCACTGCGAATGTTATAAAACGGCTAGGCTTTTAGCCGAGAACCTGCAACTCTCCAAAAGCGATTACATCGTCACTTTCCAATCTCGTTTTGGACGTGCCAAGTGGTTAGAACCTTACACAGAGCCCACAGCTAAATCATTGGCTGAGAACGGCACCCAAAGTATTGATGTTATTTGCCCAGGTTTTACAAGCGATTGCCTGGAAACACTTGAAGAAATATCAATGGAAGTTCGTGAAACTTTTTTACATGCAGGAGGCAAATCATTTAACTATATTTCCTGCTTAAACGACTCGACCGTTTGGATTAATGCCCTAGCAACCATCGCACAAGAGCATATGCAAGGTTGGTCATCAAGTGGGCCTAAGAACCAGACAGAACGAGAGGCTTCTAAAAATAATGCTATCGCACTGGGAGCAAAGGAGTAATCGAAGTTTTAATGGGACCCAAAGGTAACAAAGGTAACAAAGGTAACAAAGGTAATGGTAATAAAGGTAACCTTCAACCGGGTCATATAACTCATCTAGAGCTCATCCAGTGGATGTTTGACCAATACCTTTGAATGTATGTAGACAACTAGTTTCCTAGTCCTGAGTATCAGAGTGATTATCAGAATAAGAATCTGACAGAATAACTGGCACAAGCTCAGCCTTCAGCCGCAATTACTCAATGCCTAATCAGTTGCCAGGACTAGAATTACTTGGCGTGCTGGTTGTAAGAGATGAGGGCGGAGTCGATGACCTCTGATCAGCGTTAGGCGACTTTAAAGGAGCCGTAGCGTTAATAGGGTTTGTGGTATTTGATGAATTAATGTTGCTGGATTTGCTGGCCGCAGCAGAATTGCCTGCACTTACACTGGATGAACCCGGCGCAAAGGTAGCGCCGTTGGCTGGAGTGGGAGTGGGAGTGGGAGTGGGCGTTACCGTAGTTGATGGAACAGCTGGTGTGCCCGACTTAGCAGAGCTTGGCTGATCATCTTGTTTAACACTTGGATCAGAGCCACCCTGTGTAGTTGCGTCAGGAACCGCTTGAAGTGGCGGTGGCGGCTCTGAGTGCTCTTCATTGGTCTTTTGAGCAAAGAATGCTGCAATTCCCAAGGCAAGCAAGAAAAGAACAATAATTTTAAGCAGATTCGAAGCTGAATTTGAACTAGCTTGGTCTTTGTCAGTTTCTGAGACTTGAGCCGAATCAGTTTTTGTTATTTCGTGATCTAGGGACTGTGCGGATAACTCACCGTTTTCGCTAGACGCATCGCTATGCTCAAATGATGGATGCGCTAGTGATGACTCTGAAGTCAATTGATGTTCAGAATCTGTCTGATCACTGCTTTTTTCCAAGCGATGAGCTTCACCTGTTTCTTCACCTAGGTGATGTTCATCGTGACCTTCCTCAGGGGGTTGTGCCAAAAAATGAAGTACTTCACTTCTAATAGTTAGAGCCTGCACTCCTGGTGTAAGGATAGGTTGATGAATTTGAGTTGATGTGCTTTTGGCATTTTCTGCGAAATCTGGGTGCGCTATGGACTCAGTCTCCTCAGATTCTGTGTTGTCACTATGGGGGCTTAACTTGTCGTAATGAGCAGCATCTGCAGTTGCAGATGCAGACAAAGAGGCAGGAGAAGAATCAAGAGCTTGGGTAATATCCTCAGCTAGTTGAGCCACTTCAGGCTCAGCCTTACCAAGCAAATCATTTTCGCTAACGCCTAGTATCCCAGCCACCTTTCGGGCTGCAGTGAGTTTAACGTTATCACTGTAAAAGGAACTTGCTCCACCTTCCTCAAGTTGCTTGACTTGTTTAACGGATAAACAAGCTCTGGAGGCGACCTCCCCGTGTGACCATCCTAAGGATTCACGAACTTCCCTGAGGAAGGATCCGTTGATTGTGAGCGGATCAGACATGGAGGTGAGATTCCTTAAAAGCAGTTTAAATTATTTAACCAACAAAAGCTCGCCCTTGATAGAGGCACCCTTTTGAACTGAAAGGGTCTGATAAACAACATGTCCATCAACCGAAGCAGAGGAGGTAACGATGAGTTCACTGCAAGTGGCAGTGCCCGAGAACTTACCCTTGATATGCAAACTTGAGCAAGTTACGACGCCCTCTACCTGCCCTCTTGAGCCGATAGTCAATTCATCAACTTGTACTTGTCCGTTTAAAGAACCTTCAACGTGGATAGCACCCTTGGCTGAAATTTCACCACGGAAAGAAAATCCCTCGCTCAGAATGGAGGGCTTGTTTGAGTTTGATGAGATGATGTCCATCATAGTAGTATTACGCGATTGATTATGTTGAGAGGGTGCAATCCCGATTTGAGATTGCTCGTTTGGGTTAACTTGGGTTGAGGAATTATCTAAAGATTGGTGAGCAGTTTGAGTTTTTAGTAATCTAGAGTGTTCGCCTTGAGGTTCGTTTTGTGAGGCACTTTGATTACTGAGATTTTTGCTGGATTTGTTGAACATATTGTGCTGTCCGAATTACTTTTTGCGGATTTACTGGATATCCACCAACCAAGATTTCAAGATGCAGATGCTTGCCAGTTGAAACGCCTGTATTACCAATGCGTCCAATCACATCATCCATGGTGACTTTGTCCCCCACTTTTACGGATATGGCGGCAAGGTGAGCATAAAGGGATTCGACACCGTTTGTGTGGCGCACGACTACCGTATTTCCGTAGGTTGAGTGAAACTCAGCCATCACAATTATGCCAGGCTTAACTGGGTGAACGTTGTCGTCGTTTGTGGCCGTGAGTAAATCTACCCCAGTGTGAAAGTGTGGTATCCCGGTCACAGGGTGCTTGCGAATGCCAAAATCTGAGGAGACGCTGTAATTGGCAATAGGCATATTGGTGGGGAGTGCATACAAAACCTCCCGCAAAGCGCGGTTGGTAGACAATTCGTCAGCCACTTTGCCCCTAAGCAAGGGGTTTTCCAACAAAGTATTTTCAGGAGTTAAGCCCCCGTTTGCTGAATTTTGCTGAATGATTTTGACGATTTTCTCGGTCAAACCTGAAGAGTCAAGTTGTGACTTCATGGTGTCATTTTCTTGAGTAACAGCCACCATGGATGTGTCCACAAACCTGCGAATACTCATGTCGCGATCGCGAATGGTTTGAGCCAATGCAACCATTTGATCTTCACTTAACTGGACGTCTTGAGCATCTTTCCCATCTAAAGCACTGCTGAGCAAAGCCCTGTAGACCTCCTCATGCGATCTCTCTAACCTAGCACGGCTGGTAAAAAGATTAATGCTCGTACTCGCTAAGGAGACGATGGTTAAAAGCAATACACCTGTGGTAACGATACTGCTGCGTATAAATACTTTTTGTATTTTTGCAGAAATATTTAAATACTTAAGGTCCCCGTTCTGCTCCAAAATGATCCGTGCATCCTGATACTCCCTAGTCCATGAATGGACAACCAAGCGAGCGAAAGATCGCATGGTAGTTGGAAGGCCTCGTAAGATGTTCATGATCTAGAGCAGACAGAGGTACTTTGGGTTTAGTTATCTTCGCTCAGCTCAATTGGCTTGAGGTGGGGTATTGTTGTTTGCTTGCCGATTGTTTGTTCCAGCGTTGGCTGCAGGGGCATTTGCCTGTGCGTTGGAATTTGTACCAGCAGGCTGTTGCTGCGGAGCGGGGGCAGCTGCAGGGGCAGGCTGGGCAGAACCTGCAACGGGTTTTGCAGAAGCTTGTGGTGCTTGAGCAGCTTGGGTGGGAACATCATCGGAATCTTGACTGAGGGAGCCCTCGATCTCTCCGCCCTTCTCAATTTCAATTTCAGAGTAATGAACTTTACCTGCAATCTTGCCAGTCGAGCGAACAATCAAACTCTTCTCACTAATGATCGTATTGTGTAATTGACCGCGAACGTCAATGACTTTTGCAGACACACGACCAGTTATACGACCAGTAGGCCCGATAAGAACCTCCTCTGCCGTCAAGTCGCCTTCAATGACACCATTGACCACAGCCTTAGAAGGAACCGTGAAGGTACCCTTAACTACGACGCCGTCGCCAATAACTACGCTTTCAAGTGAATCAGATTGATTGGACATATTGTCTCCTTAACATAATCTTATCAAATAATTGTAACAAATTAACTTTTTACCTGAACTTGTTGATTTTATTGAATATTCTTTTGAGATTTTTGCAACACATCTGTCAATAAAATAACCAATAAAGACATAAATCCAGACAGGACTGAATTTCACATCATGAAATACCAGTCCTGCCGTTCTTTAGTTTTGGATATTATCTGGGGGCTCTGGGCTTAAATGCAGGACGATCGCCTGAGCCTGTGGCCGCGCTGCGGCCAGCAAATCCGCCGCCTTGTCCGCCGCCATGACGCTTTGCGGGTGCGCCGCCTGTGCCACCAGCACCACCGCCTTCGAATGGCTTTCTAGCATCCGCTCTCCAAGCGCCAGGTTTTGCAGGCTTTGCAAACGTTCTCTCTGATCCTCTGGAGTCGCGTGAGTCCCTTGAATCTCTCGAGTCAGAGCGTCCACGACGGGCGGGCGCTGCTGACTTGTTGCTACGCGGTTGAGGCTCAAGGCCAGGAATGATCTCAGACCTTAAAGGCTGCTGCGTAAAGTGCTCGATATCAGAAATCTTACGACGGTCCCTGAACTCAGCAAAGGTAATGGCAAGTCCATCACGACCTGCGCGACCCGTCCTACCGATACGGTGAACATAGTCCTCAGCTTTCATTGGAAGTCCGTAATTAAAAACGTGACTGATACTAGGCACGTCAATACCGCGCGCCGCAACATCCGTGGCCACCAAAATTTGGACTTGTCCA
This sequence comes from uncultured Burkholderiales bacterium, assembly GCA_903896615.1. Taxonomy (GTDB): domain Bacteria; phylum Pseudomonadota; class Gammaproteobacteria; order Burkholderiales; family Burkholderiaceae_C; genus Limnohabitans. Next base: position 41,859 of record CAITYM010000058.1, on the reverse strand, counting down.
TCCCTGAGTGCATTGAGTCTACGGTTGCGAATACTTTGGCTCAAAGCACCGTGCAGGGCAACGGAGGAGAAACCAGATTGCTGCAAATCCTGTGCAAGTGAGTCGCATTCAATTTGCGTACTCGCAAAGACAATTGCCTGAGCAATCGTTGTATCCCTAAGCCAGTGATCAAGTAGTTTACGTTTGTGGGACATACTGTCAGCCCAAAAGAGCACTTGCTTGATGTTGTTATGTCTGTCTTGGGGTGAATCCACCTGAACACGCTGAGGGCTTCTCATGATGCGTGATGCCAGTTGCTGAATGCGTGGTGCAAAAGTGGCACTAAACATCATCGTCTGGCGACGCTCACGTGTTAGCTCATTAATTTGAGCCAAGTCATCTGCAAAACCAAGATCAAGCATCCGATCGGCTTCATCGATCACTAAAAACTGAACTTTAGAGAGTTGGATTTGTTTTGAATTTTGCAAGTCGATCAATCGACCAGGTGTTGCAACAACTAAGTTAGCGTTTTGTAGCTTAGAGATTTGCATGGCGTAGGGCATTCCCCCAACCACCGTAGCAACCCTCAAACCCTTACAGTGTTTGACCAAACCAATTGCATCTTGTGCAACTTGTTGAGCGAGCTCACGAGTTGGACAAAGTACGAGTGCGCCTGGAACGGCGGGCTTGAAGTTTCTTGCATCTAGTGGATTTTTACGCTTAGGACGCTTTGGCTGGGGCTCACCCTTCGCAAGAGCTTCAGCGACTTTGGCATTCCACGCCTTATCTTCCTGTGCAAACTCTTCTTTTTGCTGTGACAGCAACGTGTTTAAAACCGGCAACAAAAAGGCGGCCGTCTTGCCACTACCCGTCTGACTAGAAACCATCAAGTCATTAAAACGACTTTCCTTGGTATCTTGCATAGCCAATGGGATTGCCCGCAGTTGGACTGTTGTAGGCTTTGTATAGCCTAGGTCAAAGACAGCTTGGTTAAGCTCTCTCGCTAATCCAAGTGCAACAAATTCTGAGACTGGACTCACTTCAACTTGGGAGGGGATTATTTTTTTATTTTTCTCATGCTCAACAACCTCAGCGGTAGCAGTTTCTACTTCTGCGTGGGCGTGATTGTCTTGCATTTCAATGACTGTATTTAAATCTACAGACACATCCACGTTGGTTAAATCCAAAGACTCAACTACACTGTTTAATACTAAATTTTCACTCATACATTACTCCGCCGGCCTGTAAAAGGCTAAGGCGACTCCATCTGAAGGGTTTAAAAACATCAACCTTCAGACAAAGTTCAACGCACTTTGATATAAGAGCGATCAGCCCAATTTAAAGGACCCAAGGTGTGAGGCAGATGTACAAATTGCGATGCACATGTGCAGGCAAGACTTAGATTATTTCACTTTAGTCAATAAATAGCAACCCTAGCCCACCCAAAATCAACCAATTAAAGACACAAACTTCAAAACCACCCCAAAACTATCACTAAAGAACTACTTCCCCGTTCTTATATAAGATTCTTGATAGGGAGCTTCAAAATGAGATTTCAATTATTCAAGATTCAAGAGCGTCTCTTTGTAATGCTCGAGTTCATCGATAGATTCGTGAACGTCTGCTAGGGCAGTGTGCATTTGCTTTTTCTTAAATGCTGAATAGGCCTTGGGTTTCCAGCGCTTTGCAAGTTCCTTAAGCGTACTCACATCCAAGTTTCTATAGTGAAACCATGCGTCTAATCGCGGCATATATTTCACTAAAAAGCGGCGATCTTGACTGATCGTATTGCCACAGCAAGGCGAGGCAGATTTAGGAACATATTGCTTAATAAAGTCTAGAATAATTTCCTCGGCCTGTGCTTCATTGAGGGTGGAGGACTTTACTTTATCAATCAAGCCACTTCGTTTGTGTGTACCCTGATTCCAAGCATCCATGCCCGCTAAAAGCTCATCACTTTGTTTAATAATTAGGACTGGCCCTTCAATCCTAGGGGTTAAATGCGGACCAGTAATAATCACTGCAATTTCAAGCAACCGTTCGCGCTCAGGGTCTAGGCCTGACATCTCACAATCGAGCCAAATTAGATTTTGATCCGACTTGGCCAATGCGCTCGGCTGAGTTGAGACGGGTTGAGAATCGCTTGGAGAATTAAAGGGATCGTTTTTTTCAGCAGTCATGTTGATATTGTCGCTGATCTGGCTTGATTTTAGGACTACCAGACCCAAAATAAGAATCAGTGCATTCACTTTTCGAACTAAACTAGTCCCCTATGAATTCAACACAAATTTTCACACTTGCCTTTTCTGCAATATTATTGATAAATCTATCTATCAAGATCTGGCTTACCACTCGTCAAAACAGTTGCGTCTATAGGCACCGCGAGCAAGTACCTACTGACTTTGCAGACTCTATCAGCTTAGAGGCGCACCAAAAAGCGGCTGATTACACTTTGGCTAAATCACAAATCGGTTTTTGGGACTTGATGCTAGACACGATCTTGTTGTTGAGTTGGACGTTACTTGGCGGGCTCACTTCACTAAATAAAGCGGTTAGCTTAGTCGTACCCAGCGGAATAACTCAAGAAATTTGTTTGATCGTTGCCTTCATGTTGATCAACGGAGTCTTTCATCTACCTTTGTCACTGGTACAAACATTTCGACTCGAAGAAAAATTCGGCTTCAACAAGATGACGCTGTCGCTTTGGGTAAGTGACTTATTCAAAGGCCTTTTGGTAGGGGCAGTGCTTGGACTACCCATATTGTGGTTAATACTCAAATTAATGAACGCTGGCGGAGCCTACTGGTGGGCCATAGCCTGGCTGAGCCTTGTGGTTTATCAACTATTTGTAATGTGGATCGCTCCTAATCTAATCATGCCTTTGTTTAACAAATTCTCACCGCTCGAAGATGAGACTTTGAAATCAAAAGTAACAGATCTCATGAACCGAGTTGGACTCTCCGCGAAGGGCTTTTATGTCATGGACGGTAGTAGACGCTCTGCGCATTCGAATGCATTTTTTACAGGTATGGGAAACAACAAAAGGGTTGTATTCTTTGACACCCTATTAAAACAACTCTCCTTAGATGAGATGGAGGCTGTGCTTGCACACGAGTTGGGTCACTTTAAATTAAAGCATATACCTAAACTCATGATCACAAGCTTTCTGATGAGTTTGTTAGGTCTGGCTGCACTGGGCTATTTATCCGGACAGACTTGGTTTTATACTGGGCTTGGTGTTGAGCCCAGTTTGAGTAGCCCCAATGATGCATTAGCTTTACTCCTTTTTATGGAAGTCGTCCCACTATTGAGTTTTTTACTCTCTCCCTTGACCTCCGCTAGATCGAGGAAATTTGAGTTTGAAGCGGACGCGTTTGCAAAAATGCACGCTAAATCGGCAAGTCTTAAAAGCGCGTTATTGAAACTTTATCAGGACAACTCCTCCACACTGACTCCAGACCCAATTTACGTTAGTTTCTATCACTCACACCCACCCGCGTCCCAACGCCTTGCCAAATTGGAGTCCTAGATTTGAATGTTCTATCTAATGCTAACAGTCTCTTTCTGAGTAAATGACTCAAAAAGGACTGGTCACGGCCACTCACGGCCGACACGCCGTTGTAGAAAGTCAAGACGGACTTCGAAGACTTTGTCACTTTAGGGGTAAGAAAAACGAGGTGGTCGTTGGAGACCACGTACTTTGGAGCACTTCGGAGGACGCAGGAATTATTGAACAGGTTCAAAAGAGAACAAATCTCTTTTACAGAAGTGATGAATTAAGAACCAAATCCTTTGCGGCAAACATAGATCAAATCGTTGTTTTGGTCGCCTCAGACCCCGACTTCTCAGAGGAGCAAATCGTTCGAGCATTAATATCAGCAAACTCTCAAAATATCCCTGCATTTGTTGCTCTGAACAAATCTGATCTTCACGTCCCTTTTGAGCGAGCTAAAGAAAAACTCAAGCATTACCCCGCCATGGGATACGACGTATTACCCTTGACACTAACCCGCGACTCGGCTGTTAATCCTGAGTTTACAGATCGATTAAAAAATAAAATTTCTTTTATTATGGGCCCCTCCGGCGCGGGCAAGAGCACTCTCATCAACCGACTCGTTCCTAATGCACAAGCTTTGACGGGGGAAATATCTAAAGCCTTGCAATCGGGCAAACACACCACAACAGCCACTACACTTTACTGGACTGACTCGCAGCGTACAAGCGCGCTAATAGATTCACCTGGTTTTCAAGAATTCGGTCTTAACCACATTGAACCTTCGCAACTTGCAGATCTAATGCCTGACTTAAAGGAGTACAACACGGGTTGTAAATTTTATAACTGTACTCACCTACACGAACCGGGTTGCGTGGTGAGAGCACAAGTTGAGAGCGGACTCATTAGTACAAGTCGATACAAGATTTATGGACAGCTTTTCAATCAATTATCAACTTCACGTTACTAGAAATTAGCCTAGTAAGCGTGACAAACTAAACAAGGCAAGAATAAGCATCCACATTACAACCGAACGCCATAGCAAGCCCACTACGGCCTTCAAATGGCCTTGTTGAGGAGTCTGCCCAATTTGTGACTCCCTAGCTTCGGGCTCCCCCGTTTCTTGAAAGTGTTGACTTGCAAGAGGTGTAACGCCCAGTTCGATATTCAAAGCACCAGCTGTGGAGGCGAGTATTACAGCATCATTTGACTTCCCATACCGATTTAAATGGAAACGCCATGAGTCAATCGCTTCTTCAAAATTTCCTACAACAGCAAAAGATATTGCCGTTAAGCGGGTAGGCAACCAGTCGATATAAAACCAAATTTGTTGGGTCAGTTTCAGCAGTGGCTCGCTACTAGTGATCTCCTCGCCCTCAACAATATTGGGCTTCTCTATCCAGACATAGACCAAGATTTCGCAAAGCCTGTAAAGCACCGCACCAGCAGGTCCAAAGCCCATCACTGCGAGAATACAGTACCAATAAAGTACGCCAAAGACGTGCCTATGCGCTTGGACAACCGAGTGCTCTATTAAATTGCGAATTAGAGTTTCAAATTTAAAGTCGTTAAATTCTAGGTTTTGCCATTTAGCCAACAAACGAGAGGCCTCCTCTTCCTTTCCTGAATCAAGGGCATCCCGAATCTCAGTGAAATGATGACTAAATTGTCTGAACCCTATGCATACATACAGAACAGCCACGCTCCAAAGCAAACCCAAAAACCAACTCCCCCACTCAATCATGAACCAGTATATGGCGGCAACCAAAAGTGTAGGTACCAGTGCGACCGCGCTCCACGCTGCCCAGGCCTGTTTTTCTAATCCTGCATCTAAATGAAGGCGAACCCACTGTGCACCTTTGGCGACCTGGTCTTGGACCCAAAAGTTATATACAAAGGGCCTTACTTGCTCGATGAGGAAAGCAAAAAGAAGGGATAAAAAACTCATAAGCGAATAATAACTACTCAGAGCCTAAAAAATCACTTATGCATCAAAATATGATAAAAATTTCTTATCATTCCAGCCGTTGCACCCCAAATAAACCGGTATTGACCGTCTTCTTGAAATGGCATTGAAAACCATTCGCGGGTCTTCCCCTCAAAATCCCTCGCATGTCGTCTGTGGTGACTTGGATCCATCAAAAAGTCAAGGGGAACTTCAAAAGTCTCTGTAACCTCGTGAGGATTTAAAACTAAATCAATATTTGGCTCAATCAAACCAACCACAGGAGTAACAATGTAGCCTGTACCCGTTAAATATTTAGACATCTCACCAAGCACTTCTACGCAATTTGGATGCAATCCAATTTCTTCTTGCGCCTCACGCAGTGCTGCATATGTATCACTGGAGTCACTCTCATCCAAACGCCCCCCAGCAAAGGAAATTTGGCCAGAATGCTTTTTAAGCTTAGGCGAGCGCATTGTAAAAAGAAGGGTTGGCCTGGGCCTATTAACAATTGCAAACAATACAGAAGCCTTGACTGAGTTGTTTAAGTGCGCATTAGAGTCTAATTTTGCATAATCGCCAAAAATTTCAGATTGATACTGAATGCCATTCTTGAAAAGTTGCCGAATATAACCAACCCCCAAACGTTCACTAGGAACGGCAGGCAGATGTGAATCCACCCCTAGGACGGGGTGGACTGTGGGATCAAAAATTTGGGCTTGGCTCATTGACTAGAGCACCCTCAAAGAAGACTGTTGAGGCAATCATTCATTAATTAGATTGCCTCACTTAAAGCTAAGAGTCACGACCGAACTAAATTCAGTGGGACTCTGCAGCTTATTTTGCAGTTGCAACGCTCTTGCTGACTAACTTTTCTTTGATACGTGCTGACTTACCGCTACGGTCGCGCAAGTAATAAAGTTTAGCTCGGCGTACATCGCCACGACGCTTAACTTCGATAGAAGCTATCAATGGACTGTAAGTCTGGAAGGTACGCTCAACGCCCTCACCGCTAGAGATTTTACGAACAGTAAAACCACTGTTCAATCCGCGGTTGCGCTTAGCAATGACAACACCTTCAAAAGCCTGCAATCTTTTGCGTGTTCCCTCAACTACGTTTACGCTTACGATAACAGTATCGCCAGGAGCGAATTCTGGAATCGTTTTATTGAGTCTAGCGATCTCTTCTTGTTCAAGTGTTTGAATTAAATTCATTTTGGCCTCAAATAGATCTTGGTCGCGCAACACTAAGGGTTTTATGCAAAGTGAAAATAACATTGATTTTCACTGTAAAACGGCCGACCAGAGGATCAAAGCCCACTATTATAACCTTTTTAGTGCTAACAATGCGAATTGGATTTTGGCTTTGCTCCAAGAAACACGAAGCACCTAATCAAGGCTATTTTTTTAATTCTTTTGATTTACTTGGAATTGAACGACCTTCACTATTTCCAAGAAGCTCAGGACGGTGTTGCTTTGTCACTATAAGAGATTGTTGCTTTCGCCAGTTTTGAATATTTTCGTGATGTCCAGACATCAACTCCGTAGGAACCCCCCGCCCCTGCCAAATCTCTGGACGAGTAAAGTGAGGGCAATCTAAGAGTCCATCTAAATTTTCATGGAAACTATCAAATTGGTGACTCTCGTCTGAGTTTAAAACACCCGGCTGTAACCGCGCAATTGCATCAAGAAAAGCCATCGCGGGAATCTCCCCACCGGACAAAACAAAATCACCCATGCTAATCATTAGATCAACATATAAATCAATAAAACGCTGGTCTACGCCTTCGTAGCGTCCACACAAAAGAATTGCGCCACGCTTGGTGTCCCAGGTTTGGACAAGTTGATGGTTTAATCGCTGACCTGTTGGGGTAAAGAAAATCAAAGGGCATTCCAGACGCTCCTCCCCTCGCTCCTGGCGGATTGCGCTTAAGCACTGAAACAAAGGCTCGGCCATCATAACCATACCCGCCCCGCCACCGTAAGGCCTATCGTCAACCCGTTTGTATTGTCCCAGTGCGTAATCCCTTAAATTCCACAGCTTAACTTGCATGATCTGGGACTCAAAAGCACGACGGTTAACCCCCTGCTCAAGAAAGGGTACAAAAATATCAGGAAATAATGTTATGACGTCAAATCGCACAATATAAGGGAAAAGGAAAAATTGGAAACTGGCGCCTTAGGAAATTTCAAGAGTGGATGTCAGTCACTGTGAGGTGAAACTAGTAATCAAAACCCCAATCAACCCTAATATGCTTTTCCTGAAGATCAACGCTATCAATATATGCATTAACAAAGGGAATCATGGTCTCTATTGTTTTACCGCTCTCAAGCCTAGTGAGCACTAACACCGTTTGAGGGCCAGTGCTAATAAGGTCGATAACAACGCCTAGATTTAAGTTATCGCGGTTTATAACCGAAAGACCAATGAGATCTACCCAGTAATACTCATCTAATGCAGTAGAAGGAAAGCTGGAGCGGGGTACGAAAATCCTGGCTCCTTTTAGCTCATTGGCAACCTCGGGCGTACTAACACCTTCAGCACGAGCAACTATGGAATCCGAGTGATCTTTGGACTCAAGGATATTTAATTTAACAGTCCCCTCGAACGGAGACTTGTTTTTGATTGAGGGCTGGAGAAGCCACCTTTTGGAGCTGAATACTGCTTCAGGATCCCCGCTGTAGGCAAAGACCTTGAACCAACCTTTGATTCCCCATGCGCCAACAATACGCCCGACTTCGATGGCGTCCGCTGGAAGTTCAGCAGCCTCGAAGTCGAGTTCCATTCGCAGTTAAGCGGCTTTGTGGGCCGCTTGCTTGATCAAGCGCTCAACAGTGGGAGAGGCTTGTGCGCCAACGCTCCTCCAGTGAGTCAAACGGTCCTGAGCAATGCGCAAGCCCTCTTCACCTTCTACAGCAATAGGATTGTAAAAACCAATGCGCTCGATAAAACGACCATCGCGACGAACGCGTTTATCAGCAACAACGATGTTAAAAAATGGACGACCTTTAGAGCCGCCGCGGGAGAGTCGAATGACGACCATAATGATTCCTTCGGGTGGGAGAATGATTTATTCGGCGATTGAGACACGCAACTGAGCCACCCGGCCAGCGACTTCGCCTTAAAACCGACTATTATAGCTTTTTCCATCTCAATTGTTAGAATACCCATTTCAGCCTACTTCAGTAGTCAGTTTTGTGGCCTACTTGCCACAAAAACCATGCCGATACGCCCCAACTCACTTTACTTACAAATACGCATCATTTAGCGCAGCGCTAACGAACAAACCGGAATAAACCAAAAAAATGAAAAATAAGACACTTGCTACTTGGCTTGCTTTTGTAGGCGGTCCGTTGGGGCTTCATCGGTTTTATTTATTTGGCAGACGTGACTATTTGGGCTGGGCTTTGCCCTGCATAACGCTTATTGGGCTCTACGGATTTCAGAGGGTGCAGGAGTTTGGTTTAGATGATTTTCTGAGTTGGTGGCTGTTGCCGATATTTGGATTTACGGCTGCTGCGTGCTCACTCAATGCAATCGTATTTGGACTGATGTCAGCACAAGACTGGAATGAAAAATTTAACCCAACGGCTGAACCCGAGAATTCCTGCGGTCAAACTAACTGGTTAACAATTGGCGCGATCATAATCTCCCTTATGTTTGGAGCAACTGTGCTTTTATCTAGCTTTGCTTATAGCTTTCAGCGTTACTTTGAATACCAAATTGAAGAGGCGCATAAATTAGCGCTTTAAAAATCCTGCCCGCTCAACTTAACAACTCTACCTCTTGATCGCGTACTAAAGCCAACATCTCATCGCTGACCAAGTGGGGCGCGATGGAATGAAGGGGTTTTAAAACAAAAGCGCGTTCAGTCCACCTGGGGTGAGGAACAATTAACCAGGAGGACTGGATTTGGGCTTGACCAAACAAAATTAAATCTAAATCTAGAGTTCTTGGGGCATTTACAAAACTTCTCTCTCGTCCGTAAGCGAACTCCATTTGTTGAGTAAGTTCCAATAAATCAACTGCATTCAATGAACACTCTAAGGCAATCACTGCATTGACATAATCGTTCCCTATGGCTTGATACGGCTTGGTGCTAAATAATTTAGACTTAGATACGAGCATAAGCCCCGGTTTTTCACTAAGCTCTTGGATCGCACTGTGAACTGTTGCACAAGAGTCCCCTAAGTTAGAACCAAGTGCTACATAAGCAGTCACCGTCATGTCAGGCCTGATTACGTGTTTTGAGGACATAGTACTGAGTTGTTAAATGAAGAATCTACACTTTTAAATGTAACTTTGAACCACCCAAAGTGTAGAACCTATCTAAACCATCGCCCAATCTAAATATCTCCAGATACCTGAGGTGAGCCAGGCGATTTAGAGTCTGCAGAGCCAGGGTTCCTCCTTCGACGACGTCTTCTAGGTTTGGTGGGCTCCCCAACGGAGTCAGGATCTGAAGGAACTGCGCCATTCGCACCTGGTGAACCCTGCCTGGTATTTGCAATTTCATTTTGGTTGTTTTGCACAGCACTTGCGCGACCAACAACCCTAGGGGGGGATTTCTTTGAACGCTGGGCGTTTTGAATGTCTACTCTTTTATCCTCAAGCATTTGTTCACGCTCATCTGGGTAAGCAAGGCTAAATTCTTCCCACCAAGTAACCAACTCGTTTGGAACCTCTCCAACCTGCCCTCGAAGTCTTAAGAAATCAAAAGCTGCACGAAATCTCGGTTGGTCTACCAGACTCAAGGGGGCTCGCCCAGTTTGTTTGTCAAAGCGGGTTTGCATACTCCAAATCTCGCGCATATCTCCAGCCAACTTACCCCTGCCAGATACGTCACCAATACGTGCGTTAAATACTGCATCTATAGCCTCCTGCAGTGCGGGGAATGTTGGGAGATTTTTACAAAGCTCGTTCCACCGCTTTAATACATCGCTCCACAATAAACAACTTAGTAAGAAACTAGGTACGACTGGCTTTTCTTCTGAAACCCGACGATCCGTATCTTCAAGCGCTGCATGAACCATGGGGTCAGCAGCGCGCTCTACAACGAGATCTAATATAGGATAAATTCCGCGCGCAAGACCCAGCTTATTGAGTTGGTCGATACTGGCCAACGCATGCCCCGTTTGAAGAAGTTTTAATGTCTCATCAAACAATCTGCTGGGAGGCACATCCTCCAAGAGTTTGACCATTGAAGATAAGGGCTTAACGGTTTGTTTTTCTAATTTAAAACCCAAAGCACTTAATTTGGCAACAAAGCGCACCGCTCGAATAATACGCACTGGATCTTCTCTGTAACGAGCTGCTGGATCGCCAATCATTTTAATGATCCGTTTCTTTGAATCTTCAAAGCCGCCATGAAAGTCGATTACGACCTGGGTGGTTGGGTCGTAATACATCGCATTAACAGTGAAGTCACGCCGCGTAGCGTCCTCATTCATTGGACCCCAAACATTGTCCCTAAGTACACGACCCGACTCATCCACTGCATGAGAGACGCCGGCTAATTCTTTTTTGCCTGAGCGCTCATTACCCGTAACTTGGTGAGCATCGGCGCTATGTAAGTAAGCGCGAAACGTTGAGACCTCTACAACTTCGTGCTCGCGACCCCGGCCATAAACGACATGCACAATCCTAAAACGTCGTCCGATGATGAAAGCTCGCCTAAAAAGAGATTTAACCTGCTCAGGTGTAGCGTTGGTTGCTACGTCAAAATCTTTGGGCTTTATGCCCAACAGTAAATCCCTCACAGCGCCACCTACTATGTAGGCAGCATAGCCCTTTTTTTGCAAAGTCTCAACTACATCTATTGCACGGTCATCAACATATTTAATGTTAATTTTGTGCTCTTTAAGTGCAATAACTCGCTCGACACCAAACCTACTGTCGGATGACTTTTTGCCTGTAGGTGAAAAAGTCTTGGATGTGGAGTTTGATCGCTCTTCCTTTGGGCGGCGCCCCATTAGTCGGTCAAATATTTTTTTAATCATAGGGGTGGAAATAATTCCAAAATAGGCCAACCTTTTTCCATTGCAAACGCACGAAGTTTTTCATCAGGATTGGTAGCGATAGGATGATTTACAGCACTCAAAAGGGGTAGATCATTGGTTGAATCACTGTAAAACGTAATGTCTGTATTCTCCCACTTGTCGCCCCGCTCGGCAAACCACTGCTTTAAGCGGGTCACTTTCCCCTCTCTCATTGAGGGAACTCCTTTGATTTTCCCATTAATCCAGCCCGTCGAGTCTCTCTCAAGCTCAACTGCTATTAACTCCTCAATGCCCAAGGCCTTAGCAATTGGTCGAGTGACGAACTCATTGGTTGCGGTCACGATCATAACGTGGTCTCCACGTTCGACGTGCGATCGGATCAATTGCTGAGCCTCAGGTTTTATGGCGGGCAATATCACCTCACTCATAAACTGATTATGTGCACTTTGTGCTTCGCTCATACCTCTTAGTCGAATAGCCTCGGTTGCAAACTCAACATACTCATGAATATCTAGACTTCCCCTTTGATAATCGGCATAAAACTGATCATTCTTTTTCTTAAACGCCAACGGATCCACCCAACCAAGACGTAGCGTAAACTCGCCCCAAGCATAATCAGAATCTATGGGTAGCAATGTGTGGTCTAAATCAAATAACGTAAGTCGGTTCATAATTTATTGGAGCTTTTAATCAAAAACGCTCTGTTCATAAAAAAATCAACTTTCATCCAGCATCGCCTTCAGAAGTGGAATAGTCGCAGGACGTTTAGACTGCAAAGCGAAGGCGTCTAACTCCTTCAAAAGTCTGATCAAAGTGCTAAGGTCTCTGCTAAAGCGGCTCAAAATGTAATCCTCTAATTCAACGGGTAAGCTAATTCCTAACTCCGTTGAATGTCGTTTGAGCACCTCGCGGCACCCCTGTTCACTCAAGGTTTGCAAATGAAAGACATGTCCCCACCCAAGTCTTGTCCTTAAATCCTCCCTCAACTTGAGGTCTTGAGGTGGCAGCGAACCCGAGGCCACAACCCACCTTTGAAGCCCCGCGGTGGGTGTGAGTGCATTAACAAAGCAGTTAAAAGCAAATTGTTGTTCTGAGGGACTGAACTGCTCAACATCATCCATCAAGATCACATCCCAAGCAGCGTCAAATACTTGGGGCTTATGCTTGGCATGTGTTGAATCGAGCCAACCAAAGGGTTGTTTCAGTGTATTGAGCTCGTGCACAACTGCACGAAGCAAGTGCGTTTTACCGCTACCACTCCCGCCCCAAATATAGGTGGGCACAGGGGATCGATTTGGATGAGAGGCGAATAATTTAAAGTGATCAACAACGGCTTGATTTGAACCCACAACGTAATTTTGAAGCGTTTGCTCCACATCAACGGTTATAGGTAATGCAATTTGCTTCATTAATTTTGTTTAAATTTCATTAACCCGTATAGACATCGCTTGCCAAATATTTAGCTTTAATTCTTTTTAAAGCGACTAGCGTCACCGTACTTACAGGCAAAGCAACTAATACCCCTACAAAGCCTAACAATTGCCCAAATGCCAATAACGCAAATATAAGACCCAGAGGATGCAAACCAATTCTTTCCCCAACAAGTTTTGGCGTGAGGAAGAACCCCTCTAAAACCTGACCTAGACCATAAACAATACTCACAACAAAAATTGCTTGAGCAAATCCGAACTGAAGGATGCAAGACAAAAGGGCTAAAACAAGGCCGATACCAAACCCTAAATACGGGATGAATATGACTAGGCCTGTAAAAATTCCAATTGGAAAAGCCAATTCAAATCCAAATAAGCTGAGGGCAGCAGAGTAATAAACCGCAAGAATTAGCATCACCGATACCTGACCTCGCAAATATTGACCAAGCATTAAGTTCGATTCATGCATGAAACTATCAACAGATGGTCTTAACGGTTTTGGCATCCATTCCAAACAGTTTTCATAAAAAATCTCACCCTCCAAGAGCAAGTAAAACAAAACGACTGGAATTAACACTGCATTACCCACCACAGTTAATGCAATGCTCCCTCCCAATTTAACAGAGGATAAAACCGAAGATAAATTTCCACCTGATGAGAATTCAAAATTTTGTTTTAAAAAAGAGTCAAATCCCTCTTTATCAAAATGCGCGGGTAGACCGGCATCTTTTAAATAGGGAGCCAAGTATTGACCTAATTGCTGGATTAAGTCTGGCAGTTGCTCTCTTAGAAGTGGCCACTCCTTGACGAGTGCAGGGCCGATGAGAAAAATCAATGCGCAGATAATCAAAAAAAACATCACTTCGATTAGAACGGCCGCTAAAAGTCTTGGAACCCTAAGTCTTTTGCCGCTTGAAAATGTTTTTTCTCCGGACAAATACAAAACTGCGGGCAACAAAAGGTAGGCCACTACGCTTGCTAAGATGAATGGCATTAATACTGCCTTTAGCCACCAAAGCACCAAGCAACAACCAATAGCCATTAGTAGCCAGGTTAGGATTTGAAATGGGTTATTCTTGGTTTGCATAAAAATAGAAGTAATGAACTCAGCAGTGGCTGTCTTAAAATACTGTGATTCTACGCACCTCTGGAGGCCAGTTTCACCCCCCGGTATATCCATTGTGCAAGTAAGCCACAATAGAGGGATCATTTGAGATGGATTTGGAGAAAACCCACTTTGATTTGAAAAAGGCACCCAATGGCTTAGTCGATTCCGTTTGCTAGTCCCCCACTTTTCTTAAATTCTTCTGTACAGTCCCGCTCAAGTCGCCTAAATCATCTATTTTTTGACACTATTCACATTTTTATTTAAATAAGACCCTAAGTATGAACTCCCCCCTATCCTACAAAGACTCCGGCGTTGACATTGATGCAGGTGACGCGCTCATAGAAAGAATCAAACCTTTTGCTCGAAAAACGATTAGAGACGGCGTACTTGCAGGAATCGGCGGATTTGGGGCATTGTTTGAAGTACCCAAAAACTACAAGGAACCCGTATTGGTGAGCGGTACAGACGGCGTTGGAACTAAATTAAAGCTTGCATTTGATTGGAATATTCACAACACCGTCGGTATCGATTTGGTCGCAATGAGTGTGAACGATGTGCTGGTTCAGGGTGCGGAGCCGTTATTTTTCCTGGACTACTTTGCCTGTGGATCGCTTGATGTAGATACGGCAGCTCAAGTTATTGAGGGCATAGCCAAGGGCTGTGAGCTCAGCGGTTGCGCATTAATTGGTGGGGAGACAGCTGAGATGCCTGGTATGTATCCCAAGGGTGAATACGATTTGGCTGGATTTGCGGTTGGGGTGGTTGAAAAATCAAAAATCTTAGATGGAAAAAATATCCAAAAAGGCGATGTGATTCTCGGTCTTACCTCTAGTGGAGTGCATTCAAACGGTTTTTCTTTAATTCGCAAACTACTTGAAAGGTCCAAGGACGCAATGCCTAAGACTTTTGATGGTATCCCCTACAAGCAAGCATTAATGGCTCCAACACGTCTTTATGTTAAGTCCGTTTTACAAGCCTTAAAAACCCACCCTATTAAAGGGCTCGCCCATATTACGGGAGGGGGTCTAATTGAAAACATCCCGCGAATATTACCCAATGGACTAGGGGTTAGTTTGATTAGAAAGAACTGGCCTCAAACGGAGCTCTTTGAATGGGCGCAAAAGACTGCAGGTATCGATGACTTTGAGATGAATAGAACCTTTAATAACGGTATTGGCATGGTTGTGGTTATTGCCCCTGAGGAGGCAAAGGCTTGTATGTCAACGCTCATATCTTTAGGTGAATCGGTGCACCAAATTGGAGAGGTTATTGATTTAAACACGCAAGATACCAAATCCAATTTAGAGCAAGAAGTACGAGTCTTTATTAGTTAAAAAAACCCACTACAGTAATGAGCGGGGGTGCGTCAACGGCCCAATATATCCAAGCGTTCTTGCACGCTATTCATTCGCTTAGAGTCATATTGTCTGCGGTAAATCTCAAACAAATTGTGAAGCATTCTTGAGACAATCTCTCTTGAGTTAGCAGACTCTAAAAAATGAGCTAAAGTCTCATCGGTTACACCACCAGGTATAGTTGCTTGATCGCTTTGGGTCAGCCAAGGAATGAGGCGCTCACAGATTTCATCCCTAGATAGCGATACACCGGTGAAAGGGTCCATTACCACCTGCCCTTCATGGGGGTCGGGCAAATCTATTTTCATGAGGAAGTGGCCAGGAAAACTAACCCCACTGGCGCTGAGTCCAACTTCCCCAGCAAGCTCAAGCCATAGTACAGCAAGTGTTATGGGTATACCCCGTCTTGATTCGAGCACACAATGAATAAAACTATTCTGGGGGTCATCGTAATTATTAACATTACCCGCAAATCCAAGCTCATCGTAAAAATAGATATTTAAAATCCTGAGCTTACCTAAATGATCACAGTGCTTGGGAATGCGGGCTTTTAGCTTGAGCCTCATGTGATCAATTTGACTAAGTGTCTGTTCGATATCTAGGTTTGGATAGTCATCTTGGGCAATGGAGATTGCTGCCTCCAAGAGGGGGAAATCATCTCCTTCACGTACCAATGACGTAAAGAAATCAATGGCACTTGGGGCGGATAGATTAAAGTCCATGACTGAAGTAATAATTAGAAATCAAAATTAAGTCTTAACCAAGGTACGAAGGTTCATACCCAAAAGGACCAAGGCCCCCAAATAAAATGCCCCTGCTAAGCTCAAGACAGAGGTGACAAGCCCGATCCGAATCCAAACACTCGCTCTAAGAGCAGTCCAGTCCCAGTGCGTGTTTGCCCAATACAAGAATCCCCCCATAATTAAACATGCTAACAAAATTTGTACAAAGAATTTTGTCCAACCTGGCAAGGGTGTGTATCTGCCGCTTCTAATGAGCCCTAACCATAGGAGGCCTGCATTAATTAAAGCGCCCACACCAATCGCGAGGGCTAATCCAGCGTGCGCAAAGTAAGGAACAAATAAAGTATTCAGCAATTGAGTGCAGATAAGGACCAACACAGCAATTTTCACTGGCGTACGAATATCTTGGCTCGCATAAAACCCAGGTGCCAATACTTTTATCGCAATCAAGCCCAAAAGACCAATGCCGTAACCCATCAAAGCTCGACTGGTTTGCTCAACATCGTTAGCAGTAAATGCGCCGTAGTGGTACAAAACAGCAACGAGGGGGTGCGAAAACAAAAGTAAAACAACAGCACACGGGGCAGAGGACATCACCACTAATCTTAGGCCCCAATCGAGCATGCTTGAGAATTTATGGGTATCGTTAGCCGCTTTCGCAGCTGCCAACTGAGGCATCAGTACTACTCCCAAGGCTACGCCCAACAACGCTGTGGGAAACTCCATCAATCGGTCCGCATAGCTCAACCAACTCACGCTACCCGCACCCAAATGGGATGCGATCTGGGTATTTATCAACAAAGAGAGTTGTGCTACGCCCACCCCCAGTAATGCAGGCGCCATTAAGCTTAAGATTCTTCTGGTACCGGGATCCTTAGCAGATAGGCCCAGCTCCCTCCAACTCCAGTGGACACGGGGGAATAATCCAATACGAGAAAGTGCAGGGATTTGTACCCCAAGCTGCAGTATTCCACCCAATAAGACGCCAAAAGCAAGAGCGTGTATGGGCTCCCAATTCATTGACTTAAACCAGGGCGCCCCCAACCAAGCAGCCAAAATCATGGATAAATTTAAGAGAACCGGAGTCACGGCCGGCACAGCAAAGCGTCGCCAAGTATTTAATATCCCAGCTGACAGGGCAACCAAAGACATGAAGCCAATATAGGGGAACATCCAACGAGTCATATAGACAGCGTTTTCGAACGAAGCTGGATTTGCCTCCAAACCACTGGCCATCATCCAAACCAATAAGGGCGCAGCTATAACTCCTAAACAACAGGTTGCGAGCAGCACCAAGGTGAGTAAAGTAGCTACTCGGTCAATCAGGAGCTTAGTGGCCTGCTCGCCGTGTGTCTCCCTAGTTGCTGCCAAAACAGGCACAAAAGCCTGACTGAAGGCACCCTCAGCAAAAAGTCTGCGCAGTAAATTAGGGATCCTGAAGGCCACATTAAAGGCATCTGTTAAGGCACTTGCTCCAAAAAATGA
The DNA here is from genome assembly GCA_903896615.1 of uncultured Burkholderiales bacterium. Lineage (GTDB taxonomy): Bacteria > Pseudomonadota > Gammaproteobacteria > Burkholderiales > Burkholderiaceae_C > Limnohabitans. Next base: position 24,321 of record CAITYM010000058.1, on the reverse strand, counting down.
GGCAATTAGTAGCTCACGAGCCAACCCAGTGACGCGCGAAACTAGGGTCAAAATTGAAACAAGGGATGCTGATTTGATAAGACTCACGCTGTAAGTGTATCTTCCCTGGTGCGTATCCGAGCCCTAAAACTCAAATATGGGCCTATAAGAGGCTTAATTTGCTATAATCATGGGTTCGCCAACATCATCTACAGACAATTAAAGGAAATCATTCATGGCATCTGGAAAGCCTAAAAAGAATACACGTCTAGCATCCGGGCGTAAACGTGCACGTCAAGACGTGAAACTCAATGCAGCAAATAGCTCATTGCGCTCAAAATACCGTACCGCTGTCAAAAACGTAGAGAAAGCAGTTGTTAGTGGCGACAAAGCCAAAGCCACTGAACTCTTCGGAAAAATGCAAGCTATCGTTGATACCATTGCTGACAAGGGAATCTTTCACAAAAACAAAGCGGCTCGTGATAAAAGCCGCTTATCTGTCAAGGTTAAAGCCTTGGCAACCGCAGCCTAATTAATAGGCAATTCGCACGGTCCCCTTAACAGGGACTGCCGTTTGATCGGGTGCGCTGTTGGCAAACACTAACCCTAAAAGCCGCTAAGAAATTAGCGGCTTTTTTCATGGATCAAGGGGCTTCAGGAGCTCTCACTTGAAGTTGATTGTCTTTCGCAAAATTCATCACAAAATCCCACGCCATGGGTTCACAATCTTTAAGATCTAGATGCACCAGGACACATTTACAGCCGTCAATTTGGTTGGGTACACACCAGGGCGAGTAGGAGATGTGGTCTCCGGGCATTGCACCTCCGGGTCTAAATTGACTCATGACTCCTGCCAACCTCTCGGCCCAATCGCTTGGACGAAAGGTCTTACCTTCTAGGGTAAGTCCCAAAATAATAAATTCTTTAGAGGAGGGAGCAGCCATTCTTTAAGCGTGAGGTGTGTGTCCAAGCTTACTAGATTGTTCAAGGATGTAAACAACTGTTACTAAGACCTCATACATTCTAACCGAGCTCTTTGTTACCACACGGGTTTATACTTACCCACGCCTGGCTGGTAAAGGGAAAAACATATCCTAGGCACACCAAACTGAAGACAGGACGCTTTTCTTTTTTCAAACCCACCACCTCCCCTAGCTTTAGTACACACCAGCCCTACTCTCTTGTATCATCAAGGCGTAATCGTAGTTCATTACAATCAAATCAATTAATACAAATAGCCTCATTTCGGAGTCACCCCTCATGTCTTTAGTCAAAGCAGATTCCCCGCATACGATGAATACCTACGGAAGATTGCCTGTTGCAATGTCCCATGGGCAAGGCGTGCGAGTTTGGGATGTGAACGGAAAATCTTATTTGGATGCACTTGCAGGGATCGCTGTTAACACTTTAGGGCACGGACATCCTAAGTTGGTCCCTGCACTGCAAGAGCAGGTTGCTAAGTTGATGCACTGCTGTAACTACTATCACATCCCTGATCAAGAAAAACTCGCGGCAAAACTGGCCGAATTGGCAGGAATGACTAACGCATTTTTCTGTTCCAGTGGATTGGAGGCCAACGAAGCTGCGATCAAATTGGCTCGAAAATTTGGACATGACAAAGGAATTGCTAACCCCCAAATTGTGGTCTACGAAAAAGCTTTTCATGGCCGCTCTCTTGCAACACTCTCCGCAACTGGAAACACAAAAATACAAAAAGGATTTGAGCCTTTACTTGGTGGCTTCATTAGAGTGCCTCTGAACGATATCAAGGCAGTTGAGGCCGCAACCAAGGACAACCCGGACGTTGTTGCGGTGTTCTTTGAGACAATTCAAGGCGAAGGCGGTATCAACCCCATGCACAAAGACTATCTAAAAGAGATTAGAGACCTTTGTGACAGACGTGATTGGCTGCTAATGATCGATGAGGTTCAGTGTGGAATGGGCAGGACAGGCAAGTGGTTTGCTCACCAATGGGCGGACATTAAGCCTGATGTGATGCCCCTTGCCAAAGGACTTGGATCTGGGGTACCAATTGGTGCTGTTGTCGCTGGCCCAAGAGCCGCACACATTTTTCAACCTGGCAACCATGGAACTACGTTTGGTGGGAATCCCCTTGCTATGAGAGCTGGGGTCGAGACGATTCGTATTATTGAGGAGGACTCATTACTTGATAATGCAGTAACTGTGGGAAACCATCTTAAACTTGAGTTAACAAAAGCTATTGGGGACCTGAAAGGGGTTAAAGAAATACGCGCTTTTGGGTTAATGATAGGGATCGAGCTGGATGCACCTTGCTCAGTCATTATGAGCAGAGCGCTTGAGGCTGGGCTCTTGTTAAGCGTTACCGCGGACTCCGTTATCAGGTTGGTTCCACCGCTGATCATGAACATCGCTGAGGCCAATGAAGTCGTATCCATATTAGTTCCTATCATCAAAGCTTTTATAGATGAACAAGAACCCCAGCAAGGCTCGAGTGCCAAGAACCTAACTTTGCAAAAGGCCTGAGTTTGAAACATTTCCTCCAATTTTCTGATTTCACGATTGATGAATACGATTATTTATTCAAGCGGACCGCATTAATCAAGCATAAATTTAAGTCCTACGAGCGTCACCAACCGTTGGTAGACAGAACGCTGGCGATGATCTTTGAGAAAGCTTCTACGCGAACACGTGTCAGTTTTGAGGCCGGTATGTATCAATTAGGTGGCTCTGTCGTTCACTTAACAACGGGTGACAGTCAACTCGGACGCTCTGAGCCCATAGAGGACAGCGCAAAAGTGATCAGCAGAATGGTTGATCTTGTTATGATTCGCACTTATGGTCAAGAAAAAATCAATAATTTTGCGGCAAACTCGCGTGTACCTGTCATCAACGGACTCACGAATGAGTTTCACCCTTGCCAAATTCTCGCCGATATATATACCTTCATTGAACACCGAGGGGACTCTAAAAAACCATTGGAATGCTTAAAGGGTAAAGTCGTCTCATGGGTTGGCGATGGAAATAATATGGCCAATACTTGGCTTCAAGCAGCTGACTTACTTGGCTTTACCGTGCACATCAGTACGCCAAGAGGCTATGAGGTTGATCAATCCATTGCCGGACTTACCTCAAGTCACAGCTTTAAGGTATTTGATAATCCCATGCAAGCTTGCAAGGGGGCAGACCTGGTGACAACAGATGTTTGGACAAGCATGGGATATGAGGCTGAGAATGAGACAAGGAGAATTGCATTTAATGATTGGTGCGTTGATCAAGAGATGATGGCAATGGCCAATTCGAACGCCTTGTTCATGCACTGCCTGCCAGCGCATAGGGGTGAGGAAGTCCAGGCTGAAGTTATAGACGGGCCACAGTCGGTCGTTTGGGAAGAAGCAGAGAACAGACTTCATGTCCAAAAAGCTTTGATGGAGTATTTACTCCTTGGTGCACTCTAAAATAATTATTTAATATTAACAATATTCAAACTTTTTTAAGAGCTCATATTGAATTTTTGGAGTTAGATCACCATCTCAGATATGATTCTTATTTTGATTGAATAACTTGTCCAGGAGATAGACGATATGACAGAAACAGCACAAGTTCGCTACATCGACATGGTTGATGAAGCTTGGAAAATTGCTGAACAAGCCCAAACCTATACCCAAAACTTAGGACATGAGCCGCCAACGCAAGAGGTTTATGAAAAGGTCTTTTTACCGACAGGCATAGTGGATGCAAATAAAACTGCAAAAGAAGGTGGAAATCCACTTTTAAAAGTATTCTTCAATAACCCCTATGGTTTGCAGTACAGGCCAGATCATAAAAATTGGATCCCTTTTAGACACGGTGAATTAAAGCTTTAATTTCTTACACGCCAATAGCTTAAGTAAATGACCTGCAGAATTAAGCAAATTCCATACGTGCGACTTGGTCTCCTAGTATTGCGACTCGCTTTGATAGAGTTGACCTGTGGAGCCTTGACTTGCCTGGCCCAACAAGTCCTTCAATCGCCGACTCCTCTACAACCCATCACAAGCCCTTCGCTACAAATTGGTAATCCAATTCCAATGCCAGTTCCCGCTCAACCAGGCGAGGCCGCTCCATTTAATAGAGCACCCACACTGGCTGAGCAAATCGTAGCTCCCCCCGCTCCGATCGTTGTACAACAGCCTTTGGTGGTGATTCCTCCTGGCGTTGTCTATGTAGACCCCTCCTACCCTGCTCCCGGCGTTGGGTGGGTCTGGGGATATCATCCCAGACACGGTTGGGGATGGCATCACCCTGATCATGGTTGGCATAGAGGTTGGTAAGTGCATCTTATTTTTTAAAATGGAGTTTTTTAAATGAAAAGTAAATTTCTGTCCCTTCTCGTTACAAGTACCCTCTTGCTGGCTGGCGCTGTCTATGCAGCAGATCCAGCTGCTCCTGCAAAGCCTAGCGCACCGAGCCAACCTCAAACAGCAGCGGCAAGTGCTGGTGCACCAACAACAGCTGCAGCCCCTGCTGTAGCCCCTGCTGCTCCTGCTGCTGACCCCGTTGTCAAAAAAGCTACTGCTAGTGGCATCTGTCATGACAAAACCAGTCCAAGCTTTAAACAAACTAAGAACTTCACCCCCTTTAACTCTATGGATGAGTGCTTGAAAAGCGGTGGTAAGCCACTCAAAAAGTAAAACACCTAACTACTAAACTAAACAGCCCACTGTGACACGGGGTCGCAGCGGGCTGTTTGGTTTTAAAAATGATTGCTTACTTGTATTAAATCTTTATACTACTCTTAATGAATTTCTTCATATCATCTTTCATGGACTGAACTCTAAGTTCAATATATTTGGCAGTTGCTTTATTTTTATCTAAATTACTTGCAGAGAGGGCTTGCGCCCACAAACCATCACGCCTCTCACCCCGCTCCATCTCCCTCAGCACAGCGGCATGTAGCAGTTCATCAGAATTGAAATTCATGTGCAACCTTAGATAAGTGACTCCCTCTGTGGGGATATGCGAAAAATAGGATCTATGAGCGTAACGGTGTGAGTTTAATTGTTTTTCAAATTTCTGTCCAAATAATTAAGTTGGATGGACCCGAAAAGTACACCCACCCATTACCTAAATCCGAATAGTACTTAAACCGCTAATTTAGCTGCAATTTGAGCAACCCTTGCTCCGTAAGCCTTGGCTGTATCCAAATCGCCTTGGGGAATATCTGCAGCAGGACTAGTTGGCCCCACTTGAGCCATCACCCCTGAGTTTGAACCTAGCCGATTTACTGTTCCGTCATTTAGGCTAGGTTGTCCCACCCAAATCATACCTTGCTGCATAGATAAGGTAATAAAGTACTGAATGGTAGAAAGCTTGTCGCCACTTGGGCTAGCTGAAATGGTGAAACCGCCAGCTACTTTGTCTCTCCAAGCACTGGCAAACCACTGTTTTGATGTCGCATCGGCAAACTTCTTGAACTGCCAAGACACCATTCCCATGTATGTTGGAGATCCAAAGATGATTGCATTTGCGCTGTTTAAGGCTTGCCATCCGGCCTCATCTACATTCCCATCTGCATCAATGACGACCTTTTGCGCATTTGCACCTTGGGCTACAAAATCAGCAACGCGCTCAGTGTGACCATATCCAGAATGATAGACAACAACAACTTTTGACATTTAAAAACTCCTGGAATAAAAAAAAGACTACAAATAAACCGCTAACTAAGCAGCCAATTCAAAGAGCAGCACCTCAGCGTTCTGCCCGTGGCTAATGATCAACTCAGGCTCGGATTCGATCAAGAGCGCATCGCCCGCATGCAAATCAATTCCGTTGATTTGCAAGTCCCCTTTGATCAAATGTACGTACGACTTGCAATTAGGAGCAGGTGTAAATTTAGCGCTTTCATCCCCCGTAAACTCACCCACATACAGGCTAGCATCGGCGTGAATCTTAACTGCGTTTGGTCCACCAACGGGGCTTGCAATTAGCTCAAAATTACCTTTTTTAGCACTGGCTGATACTGTTTTTTGCTCGTAACTTGGTTCAATACCTGTCACATTAGGCTCAATCCATATTTGGAAAAAATGAGTTGTACTGTTCGGTGCATGATTAAATTCGCTGTGCATAACGCCGCTACCTGCACTCATGCGTTGGATATCGCCGGGGGGAATTCCCTTCACATTGCCCATACTGTCTTTGTGCGCTAGTTCACCAGACATCACATAACTGATGATCTCCATATCTTTATGACCATGGGTGCCAAATCCTTTTCCTGGGAGGATTTTGTCTTCATTTATCACTCGCAGATTTCCCCACCCCATAAACTCAGGATCATAGTACCCAGCAAATGAAAAGCTGTGTTTCGAAACTAGCCATCCGTGATCGGCGTGTCCTCGTGCATCTGACTTTCTTACCCTAATCATTGGAAACATCCTTTTAGTTAAAAAGCCCTTAAATGGACTTTTTTTGCTTACCCGCAAAAGTAGTGAAGATGATGCTCATGTATCCTTCATTTAGTTAACTCAGGTGAGCTTGCATGTTTCAGATCCTTTGGTATTGGTGGCACTACTGTGTTCATACGACCAATCCGTTATTTTAAAGTAAATAGGGTTCCCCGCATAGCGGGTAGACTATTTAGGGGGGTAGACTAGTGGAGTGTGAGGGTTGTCAAATCAGTTTAATCTCAACTGCAAAGATGGACTTAGGGCTGTGAAATCTGACAAAATAGCGCTAAGACGATGAATTCAGAAGTGCCATTCAAAAGTTATACAAGGAATGATTTGCAAGCACTTGCAGTTTCACCTTGTTAGCATACCTACAAACGAGAGCTAATATGTCAAAAAAAATCGCAATCATCGGGGCTGGAATGGCAGGAATTACTGCAGCTCGAACCCTTCTCAAGGCAGGACACACAGTCACTGTTTTTGAAAAAAGTCGGGGTGCAGGTGGACGCATGTCCACTCGCGAATCCTCTTGGGGGAGCTTTGATCACGGTGTTCAGTACTTCACCATTCGAGACCCACGCTTTGAAAAAGCGATCAGGGAAGTCCCTGGGACCGAAGATATTTGTAGGCCCTGGAGCGTAAACGCTGTGCGCGTCCTAGATGAATTGGGTAGAGTGATTGAGGCCCCTTTGCCAGCTCGGGAAAAACACTATGTCGCTGTCCCAGCGATGAATGCTTTGGTAACTCACTGGGCGCAACCACTGGTGGACATGGGTGCAGTCCACTACAACACTGAGGTGACTAGACTTGAGTCTAGTGAGCTTAAAACTACAGATGTCAAAGCTTGGACAGTGCATACCCACCAAGCTGGCAAATCTAAGGCGTTCGAAGACTTTGATAGTGTGTTGCTGGCCATACCAAGTCCGCAGTGCAGTTCGCTTCTAGAACACTCCATGTTACAAAAACTAATTGATCCTGGCTTAACCTCAGCCATAAAAGCAATCAAGCACCAAGTTGATCTCGTTGTAACTGAACCGTGTTGGACACTTATGGTGGCCTACCCACAGGCCAGTCAACAAGGACTATCCCACTTTGGTCCTCAGTGGAACGCAGCCAAGAGCATACATCACCGAATAGCCTGGGTTGCGCGCGAGTCCTCAAAACCCGGTAAAAGTCACATTGAACGCTGGACGGTTCAGGCCGGACCGCAGTGGTCGCACGAGCACTTAGAGGACGATGCTGAGAGAGTGAAAGCAAAGTTATTAAGGGCGTTCTCCGAGTTAACTGGCATTAGAGTTGAACCAAGTCACAGCGCGGTGCACCGCTGGAGGTACGCAAAGACCCTCACACCACTTGGACAAAATTGTTTGTGGGCTCAAGAGGCTCGAATTGGAACTTGTGGTGACTGGCACATTGGGCACCGCGTTGAGGACGCATTCATAAGTGGGCTCTCACTTGCGCTACTTGTTTGCTGATAATTAGATAGTAAATACCAAACCCTTTAAAACCCCTTGCATGAGTGCATATATTGGAAGATTTGCACCCTCGCCTACGGGTCCTTTGCACTCAGGCTCAATGGTCGCAGCCTTAGCAAGTTGGTTGGATGCGCAGGCCAACCAAGGGCAATGGATTATCAGAATCGAGGACTTGGATAAAGAGCGTTGCATTAGGGGTGTAGATCAACTCATTCTTAAACAGTTAAGTGATTGTTATTTGACCAGTCCTTACCCCGTTCAGTGGCAGTCTCAAAAACTTAATGGGTATGAGCGCGCATTTAATGCGCTCCAAATACATAACGATATTTACCCTTGCCGTTGCACAAGAGCACAAATACTATCGCGCTTACAAGAGCGTCACAACCAGAGCGAGCGCAACCAAGAAAAAATTTATCCAGGTACATGCCGATCCCTCCCCATCGATGAGAGTGTGAATAAAGATACGCCTGGAGTTGCGTGGCGATTTAAATCTAGAGCTGGACAAATCACATGGATTGATAGAAGACTGGGCGTACAGCACCAAAATGTGGTGGCTCAAGTCGGTGACTTTATCCTCAAACGAGCAGATTTAGTTTGGGCTTATCAGTTAAGTGTTGTGGTCGATGATGCCAACAGCAAAGTGACACACATCGTGCGAGGCGCTGATTTAGTGGACAATACAGCCAGGCAAATACAATTACAACAAGCGCTCGGGTACCCCTTACCTCAGTACCTGCACACAAAACTCATGCTCGGAGAAAACGGCGAAAAACTCTCAAAACAAAACGGCGCGACCCCTGCCAACACCGAACACCCGCTTGAGTGTTTGAACCAGGCGGCTAAGTTACTAGGCTTGCACGCTCAATCTTCAAGCGTTCAAGACGCGCTCCAGTTTTGGATTCGCGAGTGGTCTGATCTTTACTGTCAAAATTAAGAGAACACTTTTAAAAAATTTTATGAACGATTCTGAAGATATTCTTCATCCCCGCTCAATCCGAAGCTTTGTAAAAAGATCTGGAAGAATAACAACTGGTCAAATTAAAGCTCGAGCTCAAATCGGCAGAGACTTTTTAATTGAATACAACGCAAATGTCCTCAATATGCAGGAGGCTTTTAATTCCCATAACGCGCCAGACGCGCCTGTTGTATTAGAAATTGGTTTCGGAATGGGTGAGGCGACTGCTGCTATAGCTCAAACACTCAACCATATTAACTTTCTTTGTTGCGAAGTACACGACCCTGGGGTCGGTGCACTTTTAAAAAGAGTGGGTGAATTTAATTTAAAAAATATCCGCATCATTCAACACGATGCAGTTCAGGTCCTTGAACACATGATTGAACCCTCCAGCCTAGAGGGAGTGCATATCTTCTTTCCAGACCCCTGGCACAAGAAAAAGCACAATAAAAGAAGGTTGATACAAACTCCGTTTATAAATGCTCTTATCTCTAAAATAAAAGTGGGAGGCTACATCCACTGCGCAACAGACTGGGAGGCTTACGCGGTGCAAATGCTAGAGGTACTAAATGAGTCAAGCCGTCTAGTCAACACCAGTGAAGACCCAAGCGGTTTTGCCCTTAAACCCCATTACCGCCCACTGACAAAATTTGAGAATAGAGGACTCAAACTTGGGCACGGTGTTTGGGATTTGGTATTCAAAAGGCTTAGTTAAACCAAACTTTTTTAGCTGAGTAACTTCCTAACCTGATGCTCAACACTGGCCAAGGCATTTACCAAATGTTCAGGTTGTGTGCCCCCTGCCATGGCCATATCTGGTTTACCCCCTCCCTTACCCCCGACTTGAAGAGCAACAAAGTTCACCAGTTCACCGGCCTTTACCTTAGCAACCACGTCCGCGCTCACAGCAGCTGCTAACTGCACTTTACCGCCTTGTGCGCTGCCCAAGACCAGTACACATGATTTAAGTTTGTTGCGAAGTTGATCAAGGGTATCTCTGAGTACCTTCGCATCTGCGCCGCTTAACTCTGCGCTAAGTACGTTAATACCTGCAATGTTTACCGCTTTACTCAGCAAGTCATTGCCCTGAGAGCTCGCAAGCTTGCTCTTTAATGCATCTATCTGTTTTTCTAAAACCTTAGTGTGTTCAATCATTTGGGCGATACGCAGGTTGAGCTCGCCAACCGGCGTCCTAAGCGTATCCGCCGCGTGCCCCAAGGTCTGCTCCAAGTGCTGCAGATGATCCAAGACTTGCTCACCAGCAATTGCCTCAATACGCCTTACACCTGAAGCAACACCACTCTCAGAGAGCACCTTAAAGAGTCCGATATCTCCAGTGCGACTCACGTGGGTTCCACCGCACAACTCTTTGGAAGTACCTATAGTTAGAACACGGACATCGTCTCCGTACTTTTCACCAAATAACATCATTGCGCCCGTTTTCTTCGCGGACTCGATATCCATTACTTGAGCGTTGTTTTGTGAGTTGATGAGTATCTCGCGGTTAACAATGCCTTCAATCTCTTTGATTTGCTCGGTTGTCACAGGTGCATTGTGTGCAAAATCAAAACGAGTCCGCTCAGAATTCACCAAACTTCCCTTTTGTTGAACGTGATCACCCAAAACTTTTTTAAGTGCTTTGTGCATGATGTGAGTCACAGAGTGGTGGCGCATCGTTGCAGCTCTTATCTCTTTGTCGATTTTCGCGCTGATTGCATCACCAACATGCAGCGAACCGTTTACTTGTATACCGTGGTGGCCGTATACGTCTGCCTTAATTTTGGAGGTATCAGTTACTGTAAATTCAACTCCGTCTTTAAAGAGAATCCCCACATCTCCGACCTGCCCCCCGCTCTCTGCGTAAAAAGGGGTTTTATCTAAGACGACAACACCGCTTTGTCCAGCCTTTAGTATCTGCACAGATTGGCCATCTACATAAATAGCAAGCACTTTCGCAGTAACCTCATTTTGTGTGTAACCAACAAATTCATTAGAAGGTCCAGCGTACTCAAGCGCCTTGTCCATTCTAAATTTGCCGGCTGCACGGGCCTGAGACTTTTGACGCTCCATTGCCGCATTAAAACCAGCCTCATCCACCCTCACATCTCGCTCACGACACACATCGTTGGTCAAATCGAGTGGGAAGCCGTATGTATCGTGAAGCTTAAAGGCCACCTCTCCAGATAACTCAGTGGCATTGCCTTGGAGTGCGGCGTCCAAAATTTGCATCCCAATTTCAAGCGTTTCGTAAAACCGCTCCTCCTCAGCCTTTAATACGTCCATCACCCGTGCTTGATTTGACTTGAGCAGTGGGTAGGCATCCCCCATAAGTTTGACTAAATCGGGAACGAGTTTATGAAAAAAAGGCGTCTTTTGTCCTAGCTTGTAGCCGTGGCGAATTGCTCTTCTGATAATACGTCTTTGAACGTAGCCACGCCCCTCATTGCTTGGTGATATGCCATCACAAATCAGGAAGGTTGTGGCACGAATATGGTCGGCAATAACTTTCAAAGAATTGTGGGTCAAGTCTTTACAACCCGTTTCACGAGCACTGGCCTTGATTAAGGCCTCAAAGATATCAATTTCATAATTACTGTGGACGCCTTGGAGTATCGCGGCAAGCCGCTCCAAACCCATACCCGTATCCACACAAGGCGCAGGCAAATTTTTAACAGTGCCGTCAGCTTGCATATCAAATTGCATGAATACATTGTTCCAAATCTCAATAAAGCGGTCACCGTCCTGCTCTGGGCTACCCGGAGGACCGCCCGGTACTTCAGGACCATGGTCGAAGAATATTTCCGAACACGGTCCACAAGGTCCAGTATCCGCCATCATCCAAAAATTATCAGAAGCATAACGCGCCCCTTTGTTATCCCCAATTCGAATCACTCTCTCTTTGGGTAAACCAATCTCCTTGGTCCAAATATCGTACGCCTCATCGTCTTCAAAATAAACAGTAGCCCACAAACGCTCAGCAGGTAGTTTGTAGACCTGTGTCAATAATTCCCAAGCCCACTTTAAGCTGTCTCGCTTAAAGTAATCCCCAAAACTCCAGTTCCCAAGCATCTCAAAAAACGTGTGATGCCGCGCTGTATAGCCCACGTTTTCTAAATCGTTGTGCTTACCCCCCGCTCGCAAGCAGGCTTGTACAGAGGTCGCGCGTGAGTAAGATCGCTTATCAGTTCCAAGGAATACATCCTTAAACTGCACCATCCCAGAATTGGTAAACATTAAAGTCGGATCATTGCCAGGAACTAGAGGACTAGAGGCGACAACGGTGTGCCCTTTAGAGACAAAGAAATCAAGAAAAGTTTTGCGAATATCAGCTACGCTAAATTGGGGTGTGCTCATGGGTATGAAAAAGGTAAAGAGATGGGCAAAATATGGGGCTACTGCGCTATTATAGGATTTGAGAAAGCGAAACTATTTAAACTTCAGCTCCTCCCCTTTGACAAAGCAAATTTAAATGCCTCATCGAAGGACTAGGGTGGTAACTCGAGATGTGCCTGATCAAGGAATAATCGTCCCCACAAACTGAAAAACGCCCAGTTCAAGTGGGGGCGCTTTAGATTTGAATTTTAAAGTCTCAAATTCTTCTAGGAGTCTTCGACACTTTGGTCATCCTATTTCCAACTCGACCAAAGTATTTGAGTGCATCAGGAGTTGGTTTTAAATATTTAGTAATTCTGTTGTCTTGCACGTGTTCATGCTCTGCTCAGGCCAGATCGCAAAGTGTGTCAAGTTTACGGTGGATTGCTGCAGCAAAGGCCAGGTGATTCGTTTGCAGGGTGTCTGTGACGGTCAAGGTCATATCCTGAACGTCACAAATTACGATTACTTACCAGTAACTCTCTAGAGATCAGTAACTCTCTAGAGTCAAGATCCAAATCACCTAATCAGCTACGACGTTCAATCGTTTGGATAAACTCCAAAAAACGAACATAAGCCTGCTTTGATTTCACCTAGGGAGGTACTTAAATAATTGAGTGGTGGATTTAATGCGTATTTAATCAATGATGTCAAAAATACACACTGAATCCAAAACAAAAATTTAATTAAAAATTAACTTAACGCCTGTCTTACTTTGAATAAATTCTGGCGTGACGCCGGGGGCTAATTCAATCACCTTGAGACCTTTTTCTGTAACATCCATCACGCCTAAGTCTGTGATTATTTTATCGACAACCCCTACTCCAGTCAGAGGTAAAGTGCAACTCGGTAAGATCTTAAAGTCCTCGGTTCCGTCTTTCTTTTTGGCAACGTGTTCCATCAGAACTATCACCTTTTTGACACCTGCAACCAAATCCATTGCGCCGCCCATGCCCTTGACCATCTTGCCAGGTATCATCCAATTAGCTAAATCGCCCTTCTCACTCACTTGCATTGCACCTAGGATGGAGAGATTAATCTTTCCACCTCTAATCATCGCAAAACTCTCATGGCTACCGAAGATTGAGGAGCCTTGTATCGTAGTTACAGTTTGCTTTCCAGCATTAATGAGGTCCGCGTCTACGTCCTCCTCAGTGGGAAATGCGCCGATGCCGAGCATACCGTTCTCTGACTGCAACCAAACCTCGATGCTGGAGGGCACGTGATTAGCTACGAGTGTTGGGATTCCGATTCCTAAATTCACGTAAAAACCGTCTTCTAACTCATGAGCAGCCCTGGCTGCCATTTGATCTTGACTCCAGCTCATTTCAAACCCCCGCTTTCTCAGTAATTGTTCGTTTTTCAATTCTTTTCTCAGGATTTGCATTCAAGACAATTCTGTGAACATAAATTCCGGGTAAGTGAATCTGATCTGGGTGCATTTCACCCTTTTCAACAATTTCTTCAACTTCAACGACACAGACTTTTCCAGCCATTGCGACAGCTGGATTGAAATTTCTAGCGGTATACCTAAATTGCAAATTACCAGATTTGTCTGCCCTAAATGCTTTGACAAGTGAAAGCTCTGGCAACAAAGCACGCTCCATCACATAAGTTTCGCCGTCAAACTCACGCAACTCTTTGCCCTCCGCAACCATGGTGCCTACGCCTGTTTTTGTGAAAAAAGCAGGAATACCCGCGCCCCCCGCTCTTAACTTTTCAGCAAGTGTTCCCTGGGGTGTGAACTCAAGCTCGAGTTCACCAGCTAAGTATTGACGTTCAAACTCTTTGTTCTCACCAACATAGGAAGAAATCATTTTCTTGATCTGCCTGGTATCAAGCAACTTACCTAGTCCAAATCCGTCCACACCAGCATTGTTTGAGATCGCAGTTAAATTTTTTGCGCCAGAATCTTTAAGTGCCTCAATTAAAGCCTCGGGGATACCGCACAAGCCGAAACCACCAACTGCGATTAGCATGCCGTCCTTGGTCAGACCTTTAAGTGCATCATTGGCACTGGAAAATATCTTATTCAACTTTTAAACTCCTAAAGTAGAGCAGTAGAGCAGTGGTGTAAATTTTGATTCACTTGAAATTATTGAGGCAAAAAAAACAGGCGTTGTTTTTTCGCCTGAAATTAATAACCTTTCAATCAATTCGCTATTCTAACTAAGAATGAGTAATCACGCAGTTAACGGTTCGTATTTTAGCTACCCACAAGGCCTTTGAGCATTAGGGGTAACTCTGCTGCTTTTTTTAACGTAAAGTCAACCCACATTGTTGTGGCGCCCCCTTCCGCGTAGACTGATTCTGGATGGTTGGTCGATGTAAGGGTGCACCAAGTCTCAAAAGTTGTTCTCGCAGCACCGCTCACAAACATCTTTGCCAAAAGTTCACCGGGGTATTCAAACTGTCTGTAAAAATTACAAAATGCATTGACAATGACTGGTCCTTGACCGCTCGGGTTAGGCGGGTACCCTATAGAGCTTAACCACTCTATCCGTATAGTTTCCAAGTATCTGAAATAAACCGTATTGTTAACGTGCCCCATCATATCCATATCCCCCCACCGAATTGGGATATGCATCTCAAACACGAATTTCTTATCCTTTGGAATCTCAATTCTCAACTTGAACCGCCTGATAAAAAATTATGTTGGCCTGATTTAGAGTGAAAATCCATCATCTGCAGCAATGATTGCTCCATTTATGAAATGCCCCTCCGAGCTGGCAAGCATCACAAGCAAAGCATCTAAGTCCTTAGGCTCACCAATTCTTTTACGGGGAAGCATTTGGATGAGCTTTTGACCTTGTTCGGTGCTCCAGTGATGATGATTTATTTCTGTATCGATGTAGCCAGGGCAAATTGCATTGACATTAATCCCGTACTTTCCCCACTCAAGCGCCATGGCCTTAGTCATTTGGATGACTGCAGCCTTGCTCATACAGTAAACACCAATTTGCGGTAGTACCTTCAAACCTGCTGTAGACGCTATATTGATGATCCGTCCACCCGCATGCACATGGGGCGAGGCTCCTTTAGCCCTTGCTAGCATTCTTTTACCTACCTCTTGAGCGACAAAGAAGGCACCTTTAACGTTGGTATTAAATATATCGTCGAAATTTGACTCCCCCACCTCCTGAAGTCTTTGAGTTGTGCTTACCCCAGAGTTATTTATCAAGATATCAATTGGACCCACCTCGGTCTCAGCGTGAGCAATTGCAGCCTTTATGCTTGAAAGATCTGTCACGTCTAAACTGGTTACGTGGGCATCCCCTCCTTCAGCCTCAATTTGGGCTCTCAAATCCTTTAGCCGCTCAATTCTGCGTCCAGCCAAGACAACTGCGGCACCTGCCCCGGACAAAGTTCTTGCAAATTGCTCACCCAAACCACTAGACGCCCCCGTAATGAAGGCAACCCTGCCCGACAAGTCTAAAGAATAAGCCATAAACTGAATACTCCAATTGAACTTAAAAAACGGAATTTACGCCTATTGAGCGCAATATTTAAAAAATAACCACGGATACCAACACTTTAGCATTTTTTGCAATCCAACCAGATCAGGTGAACCCAGTAGCTTAGACAACCTAGAATGGGGGGTATCAAAGCTATTTTTTCTGTAACGGAAACTTCTAAGATGATTCAATCCGAAATTATTGAACAATATGGCCCGCGTGAATCCATGGACTATGACGTAGTTATCGTTGGCGCAGGTCCCGCAGGTCTTTCAGCAGCTATTCGCCTCAAGCAGTTAGCAAACTCTGCGGGCAAAGAATTATCAGTCATCGTTTTGGAAAAAGGCTCGGAGCCTGGCGCACATATTTTGTCTGGCGCAATCATGGACCCTGTTGCCTTGACAGAGCTGATTCCTAATTGGAAAGAATTAGGCGCTCCCCTCAACCAAGCTGTTACAGAAGATCAATTTCTCTTCTTATCAGAGAACTCAAGTTTAAAAACACCGAGCTGGATGTTACCTAAGTGTTTTAACAATCACGGAAACTACATCATCAGCCTGGGAAATTTTACGCGCTGGCTTGCTCAACAAGCTGAAGCGTTGGGGGTAGAGATTTTTCCCGGCTTTGCAGCAACCGAAGTCCTCTTTAATTCCGACGGCAGCGTCAAAGGCGTTGCAACTGGCAATATGGGCCTTGGCAAAGACGGTCAACCCACTTCTAATTTTCAACTCGGCATGGAGTTACTTGGCAAATACACACTATTTGCCGAGGGAGCAAGAGGACAGCTTGGAAGGAGTTTAATCTCAGCCTTCAAACTCGATCACGACCGGGCCGCTCAAAGTTACGGTATCGGTATTAAAGAGTTGTGGGAAATCGATCCAAAACTCCACAAAGCAGGTCTAGCAGTGCATAGCGCAGGTTGGCCACTAAAAAGCGACACCTACGGCGGGTCTTTCTTGTATCACATGGAGAACAACCAAGTCGCTGTTGGGTTTGTGGTTGGCCTGGATTACACCAATCCTTGGTTAAGTCCTTTTGAAGAGTTTCAAAAATTTAAAACGCATCCCGGCATTAAAGGCTATTTTGAGGGGGGCAAACGAATCGGTTATGGTGCGAGAGCGATTACTGCTGGAGGACTTACTGCGCTACCTAAAACAATTTTCCCTGGGGGTGCACTCATTGGGTGTGAGGCGGGCTATTTGAATGCTTCACGCATCAAAGGTAGCCACGCGGCTATTAAAACTGGAATGCTTGCGGCTGAGGCGGCTTTTAATGCTCTTGACAAGGGACGTGCACACGATGAACTCCACGAGTATCCAAAAGCCTTTGAGTCATCTTGGCTTTACCAAGAACTGCACAAAGCTAGAAATTTCAAGCAATGGTTTAAGAGGGGACGCTTAGTAGGTACTCTGATGACGGGAGTTGAACAATTTTTATTGCGCGGACACTTTCCTTGGACATTGCACAACACTAAAACTGATCACAAATGCTTAAAACCAATGAACGAATGTCAACAGATCAGTTACCCCAAACCTGACGGAAAATTAACTTTTGATCGCTTATCAAGTGTTTTTATCAGCAACACAAACCACGAGGAAAATCAACCAGCTCACTTGACGCTTAAAAATATTTCCACACCCGTGCAAATCAATTTGGCAATTTACGGCGGCCCAGAGGCCAGGTATTGCCCAGCAGGTGTGTATGAATACATTACGGATCAAAATAATGAATCAAGATTGCAGATTAATGCACAAAATTGTGTGCACTGTAAAACATGTGATATCAAGGATCCAACTCAAAATATTATTTGGGTCGCGCCCGAGGGTGGGGGTGGACCTACTTATGCAAACATGTAATTTTCTAAAATTTATTTATTAATTCTTTAAGCACAAGCAAGATGAGCATGAAATTCTCAAGTGATCACGTCTGGATTGAGTCCAAAGATGGCATTACACGTATAGGCATAACTGAGCACGCACAAGATGCTTTAGGGGATATTGTATTTGTAGAGCTTCCCCAGGCTGGCAAGAGCTTTGCAAAAGGAGAAGTTGTCGCGGTCATTGAATCCGTCAAAGCCGCGGCAGATGTCTTCAGTCCTGCCTCAGTTAAAGTTCTAAAGATAAATCCCTTACTCAAGGATGACCCCGCTTTAGCCAACTCAGATCCACTTGCCTCGGGCTGGTTGCTCGAGGTCGAGCTAAGCGTGCCTTCAGAATTGGACTCTTTAATGGACTTAAGTCCTTACCTAGAGTTCTGCAAAAGTTAGATTTTCTAGCCCAGTGCCATTGCTAATCTTTTAATACCGTCCTGGATTTTCATTTCATCAGCAGTTGCAAAACTTAGTCTAAGAGTGCTGTGATCGGGATGATCTGCGAAAAATGGAGCGCCTGGTACAAAAGCGACGTTATGTTCTATCGCCTTTTTAGCGAATAAATTACCGTCTATCAATGGATTGTCAGAGCGACTCCCATTTTTTTGCAAGCCAGTGAGTTTTGCCCAAAAGAAAAGTCCACCCAAAGGAGTGTCAAACGCAATAGCTTGTCCGAGTTCGCGACTCATGGCCTGCGCCATCACCTGAGCTCGCTTTGCGTATACAGAGCGAACATTTGCGAGTGTTGCCGCCATACGCCCAGATTGCAAGTAAAAGGCTGCTGTAGCCTGAGCAAAGGTTGAGGTATGTGCATCCCCAAACTGCTTGCACATCGTCGCTCGAGCCAGAAAATCTTGCTGACCCACCAACCAACCAACTCGTAAACCGGGACTTAACACTTTACTCATTGAGCCGCAGTAAATTATCCAATCCCTGGAGCCCGCAACCTTGTCACTAAGTGCAAGCAAACTTTGCGGTGGCGGGGAAGCTGTAAAGTACAGATCCGAATAAGGATCGTCTTCAATAAAAACAGTTTTGTATTTAACAGCCAATTCTAAAATCTTGAGCCTTCTCGTCATCGAAGTGAGCGCCCCACTCGGGTTCCCAAAAGAAGGAACTAAGTAAACCAGTTTGGGCTTGTGCTTGACGATCATCTCCTCAAGCACATCAACGAGGATTCCGTCCCGATCAATTGGCACACCTAAAACCTTAGGGCCGTAGAGTCGAAAGCACTGAATCGTTGCTAAAAAAGTGGGCGCTTCAACTAAAACTGTGTCCCCACTCTCCAGTAGCGTTTTGCCAACTAAATCAAGTGCTTGTTGGCTACCAGTAGTTACGATCAACTGGTTCAAATCTAGTCCCGTTATACCCTTAGAAGCCATAAACTTCACCAACTCCTCGCGAAGAGGGTTATAACCCTCTGTAGCACCGTACTGGAGGCTTGCACCGGGCTGCTCTGAGAGTGCCCTTTGACTGGCCTCTTTGATACCCTCTATATCAAACATAGCGCTGTCGGGGAATCCGCCAGCAAAACTAATAATTCCTGGTTTGCCAAGGAGTTTAAACAGTTCGCGTATGGCTGAGGTCTCAACGTTGTCGAGTCTTTTAGAAAATTGCATGTCAAAATCACCGTTATTTCAAAAAATTCTTACGCGTTATGAAAAAAGAAAATATCGAGCTTTTTTTTAAAACCTTGAGAAAAACCAATCCTAGCCCGAAAACAGAGCTAGAGTATACGAGTGTGTTTGAGTTACTCTGTGCAGTGCTCCTAAGCGCCCAAGCCACTGATGTAGGAGTGAACAAGGCAACTCGGATTCTCTTCAAAGTTGCCAATACACCTGAGAGCATTTTAAAGCTTGGAATTAAGTCCCTAGAGAGCCATATCAAAACAATTGGACTTTACCGAAGTAAAGCAAAGCACCTCATTCAAACCTGTGAAATTTTAATCAAGGAGTACAACGGCGATGTGCCAAATAAGCGAGAACAACTAGAGGCTTTGCCTGGAGTGGGTCGTAAAACAGCTAATGTCATCTTAAACATCGCTTTTGGAGAGCCCACACTTGCAGTGGATACCCATATCTTTAGGGTAGGCAACAGAACGGGGTTGGCCGCGGGTAAAACACCGTTTGAAGTTGAAATGAAGCTCCTCAAACGGGTACCTCCTCAATACCTACTTCACGCGCACCATTGGCTTATTTTGCTCGGCCGATACGTTTGCAAAGCAAGAACCCCCGAATGCTATAAATGCTCTGTAAGTAGTTACTGCAGTTTTAAGAAGAAAACACCAAATCCGCTGATTGAGTCATCCGGTAGTCCCAAAACGACCCGTTAATTCACAATATTAAAAAATAACGATTATTTAGGGCGTTTGGGCCGTTAAAAATGAAGACACAACAATTGGCTCCTCATAAATTGCTAAAAGAGACAAGAATTTGAACACAACTGCTCGTTTTAGTATTTTCCATTATTGCGTGGCGCGCCAAGCAATTCAAGTCAGATATTAGGTTTGAGTTTGTTACACTTGTGCCTTCTGAATCCGGCCTTTTTGAATGCACGCGCTCATTAGGCTTAAAATATACGCCATGGCACAAACTCCATTACTGGAAAACATATTTGAACGTGTTGATCGACTCCTTGTAAGGCATGAGGAGTTAAAGCGCACGAATACCCTCTTGGAAGAGCAGGTTGCTCAGTTAATTCAAGAGAGAGATTCCATGAAAACTCGCCTGCAAACTGCCAAAACGCGGGTTGAGTCCTTACTTGACAGACTTCCCTCAGAGGTCTTATCCAAAGAGTCAAAATGAAGCAAATTGAAGTCCAAATTATGGGACAAGGGTACCTTCTTGGCTGCCCTGAAGGCGGGGAAGACCGTCTAAATATGGCCGTCCAAAAAGTGGACGAAGCAATGTGCAAGATAAGGGACGCGGGTAAGACCAAGGCACGGGACCGAATTGCCGTGCTCGCAGCTCTTAATCTAGCCTTTGATCTAACCGATAAGCCCATCTTCTCAGGTTCCAAGGAAGTACAAAGCGATCAACTCGATAGCCTCTTGCAAAGATTGGATGAGACTTTAAGGGACGACGGTCAACTCCTCTAGTCAAGCTCAGGTATCCCCAATTTATAAAGACGCAGCAGATAACACCTACAATCTATGTGTCTGCGGGATTACTAGGTTTTATATTCCTTGAACCAATGCTCTTTGAGCAAGGGCTTGGAACATCGTTTGATGGGCGCGATCGTCTCGCGTTAGACGAACCCAACATCATACTGACCTCGCCCACCTGAACCTAGGTTCAGGGTGCAAACTTAGTTTTCTTTGCAGACACTCACTGCGCCGTTTAGTCTCACCCCCCCAACTAAAGCTTGCCTAAGTCTGAGCTCACAAGCGTATTAAACGCAATTGCACGAGCTTCATACCTCTACACCTAATTATCCTTGTATGTTTGCTCTTAACCCATCAATCATCTTAGAACTGTGCCTTTTGGGAATTACCATCGGTTTTATCGCGGGTCTCTTAGGAATAGGTGGCGGCATGTTAATGGTCCCCTTCATAATGTATTTCTTAACCCAAATGGGAACGGGTTCGGAGATCACGCTCAAAATGGCAATCGCCACTGCAATGTCAACAATTGTTTTTACTTCGATTTCCAGTGTTCGGGCGCATCACAAAATGCAGGCAGTTCGTTGGGATATAGTGAAAGGACTGGCACCTGGAATTGTCCTTGGAAGCTTGGTCTCTAGTGTCGGCGTGTTCTCCATTTTCAAGGGTTCAACGCTTGCCTATTTCTTTGAAGGCTTTGTATTTTTCTCAGCTACACAGTTGTTTATTAACAAAAAGCCCAAGCCATCTAGACAAATACCGGGGAACCCTGGAATGTTTGCAGCAGGAAGTACGATCGGATTACTGTCTGGCCTAGTTGGTGCAGGAGGTGGTTTTATAAGTGTGCCCTTTATGGTTTGGTGCAATGTAAGTATTAGAAATGCTGTGGCAACTAGCGCAGCACTCGGATTTCCCATTGCCCTGGCAAATACATTGGGTTATATCGCATCAGGCTGGACCCTAGACGGACGCCCCCTTGGATCAATAGGTTTCATTTGGACGCCGGGCATGATCTTGATCGCAACATGCAGTGTTCTTAGCGCACCCATCGGGGTTAGGGTTGCACACACTTTACCAGTAAAACAGTTGTCAAGGATTTTTGCAGTCATGCTTTATGCATTATCAATTTATATGTTTTACCAAAGCGTTAATCAAATTTGGTAAAACTGAATTAATTTAATCCAAAATTAAATCATCGTTTTTGTACCAGATAGTGCTACACCGATTAGCCTTAAATTTACTGAATCATTGGTTTTAAATTGGAAACACCAATTTCTACAGATCTAAATTCTGTTTTATTGAAAACAACAGTTTTTATAATAACCACAAATCCTTCATAATACTTATCTTACGAATTTAATTAAATTCTTAAACAAATGGATACTTCGAGGTGATAGGGGAATAGTTATAAAAACATGCCCCCTGTGATAAGCAATTAGAAAATCATTTTCGGATCAACTTAGGGCTTTGATCTCCGAAATTTGACTTGCTTTATTTTTTATAGCACTTGAATAAGCTTTATTTACAAGCCTATCAAGGCATATTCTTCACCTACTAGCTATTGCACTCTTTCTCTTATTCGCGCCATCTTGTTAACAAACAAAAATCCTTGCCTGCACAAGGCAAATTGAAATTGATCGATGCATCAATTGTTTACCCCTAAATTGCGTCATTTATTAATCCTCTCCTATAACAACCTGCAAATCCTCAATCATTTATGTCAAAACTAAAAACACATATCAACTTTGATTTACTCAACAACTTATCTGACAACACCTTTCAATTAAAAAAAGGGGGCTACCTTTACAGAAAGGCTGATGCATCAACGTGCATAATGCTAATCCACTCTGGCTCGCTAAAAACTGTTTATTCTTTTGAAGGCACCAAAGAGCACCGTGTAGATGATTTTCATATCAAAAATGACATCATCGGTCTTGACGCAATGATGGACTCATACTATTCAACTGATGCCATAGCACTTGAGGACAGTATTATTAAAGCTGTGTCTTATGAAAAATTCAGTCTCTGTGCATCTCGCTCACCCGAAGTAGTTGAGATGCTTGACACCCTCAAAGCAAGATTCATGGCTCGAAAAGAAGAAACAAGGCGAATCTTAAACAACTTAAGAGCAGAGTCAAGAATGGCTGCATTTTTTATAAGCATCATCTCAAGGATGGCAAGCATAGGATATTCAAATCAAGAGATACAACTCAAAATGACGAATAAAGATATTGCGAATTTTCTGGGCGTCAAGGGTGAAACCATCTCCAGAGCCAAGAAGTCGTTGGTAAAAACAGGAGCAATTTTGTGGGATAAAAAGAATTTCAAAATACTTAATCTTGAAATTCTCAATAAGATCATAAGCCCAAAGACATCACACAACTTAATGTTTGGGTTTTAAAGTTCTTATAGGCTATGGGGTTTGAGCAGGCTGACTGACACTATCTTTCTGACTCAATGCCCACTTAACGTGCTCAACAACTAGGCTGCTTGGATGATTTAAACGTCCGTGCAGTGATTGCTCAATTTCACCAATCTCAACATTACTCAATGGCAGATGATTTTTAATGTTAGATTGACTTAAGTTTTGACTGTAATAACTTGCCAAAGCGTTTCCCATAGCGACTGCGATATTGCGAAGCCATCTTTCATGACCAATTCTTCGAATAGCGGTCCCCCTGGTATTTAAATCAAACTCATCCTCGGTCCATGAAAAATAATCTACAAGCTTGCCCCCCCGGTTGATGAGTTGATCTGATTTTGGAAAATTTTTAACTCCAAATATTAATTCATCCCGAACATCAAAGTCCTCTAACTCTGTGGGTTGTGCATACTTATTCCAGGGGCAAACGGTCTGACAATCATCACAACCATAGATATGATTTCCGATCTTACGCCTGAGCTCAAGTGGAATTGACCCTTGATGTTCAATGGTTAGATAGGAAATGCACTTTCTTGCATCCACAACATAGGGTTTCGTGATCGCTCCTGTTGGGCAGACATCTAAGCATGCATTACATGTTCCGCAGTGCGCTTCTTGTTTAGGGGTGGGCTCAAGTAAAAGATTGATATAAATTTCACCTAAAAAAAACATTGATCCACTGTCCCGATTTAACAAGAGAGTATGCTTTCCCCTCCACCCAAGTCCACTTTGAACCCCCAGTTCAACCTCCAAAACAGGAGCTGAGTCCGTAAAGACTCTATAACCAAGGCGGCCAACTGACTCTTGAATCTTTTGAGCTAGTCGATCTAATCGTTGGCGCATCACTTTGTGATAGTCCCGCCCCCTTGCATAGACGGAGACGACGCCCTCATCTTTGCGTTCAAGTCGAGATAGCTCCTGTGTTAACCAGTAGCCATCCACTGTGGACGTATTTCTGGGGAGATAATTCATCCTGGCTGTGATGACACTGAGTGTTCCAGGTACAAGCTCAGCCGGCCTTGCGCGTTTGAGCCCATGAGTTTGCATATATTGCATTTCACCGTGAAAGCCTTCACTTAGCCAATTGATCAAACCCTGCTCAGCATGCGTCAGGTCAACAGAGGCAACGCCAATCTGCGAAAAACCCAGCTCCTTACCCCACTGCTGTATCTGCTCTAGTAGGCGAAGCTTTTCTGGCGGATCAAGCACAGGTTTATCCTGCAAAGGGTTCAATTTGACGCTAGACATTGGGATTTAGAATGGACATATTAGAGGCATTTTATGATGAC
>CAITYM010000057.1 GCA_903896615.1 uncultured Burkholderiales bacterium | reverse complement strand
CATCACCCCTTGCTCCGCCTTCACGTGGTGTTCGGTTTTGATCGCGTCGAGCGTCTTTAGTCTTATCTGTTGCATCTGATTTCTCAGACTCAGCACTTGGCTTAGATGTAAATAGGTTTTTAAACCAACCCATAAATCCAGTACCTGAAGCCGTGGTGTCTTTAGGCACTCTGGGCAAAGCCTTGTCGGCTTTTGCTGGTTTGGGCTCAGCTAGCGGGGCAGGAGCGTCAGGCAAAACGCCCTTAATAACCGGCGTTTGAAGGTTAGTTGGCTCTTGAGCTCGGCGTGTCACTGAGGCAGGATCCTCAACCTCTTCGACCATCTTATAACTAGTCTCAATGTTATCCAACCTTGGATCATCATGTTTGAGTCGCTCTAACTTGTAGTTAGGCGTTTCTAATGATTTATTGGGAATCAATAAAACATTGATACGCTGTTTGATTTCGATCTTTGCAATTTCAGTACGTTTTTCATTGAGCAAATAGGATGCAACTTCCACCGGCACCTGAGCATACACAGCCGCCGTGTTGTCTTTCATCGATTCTTCTTGAATAATACGAAGAATTTGAAGAGCTGAGCTCTCTGAATCCCTGATATGACCTGCACCACCACAACGCGGGCAAGGTATAGATGCACCCTCTGATAATGCAGGACGAAGCCTTTGACGACTCATCTCAAGCAAACCAAATTTGCTGATGCTTCCAAACTGCACTCTTGCTCGGTCCTGACGGAGTGCATCACGCAACCTATTCTCCACCTCGCGTCTGTTCTTTGACTCCTCCATATCAATAAAGTCAATAACGATCAGTCCGCCTAAATCGCGCAGTCTCATCTGACGAGCCACCTCATCAGCTGCTTCTAAGTTTGTCCGGGTTGCTGTCTCCTCAATATCCCCGCCTTTGATCGATCGGGCTGAGTTCACGTCAACAGAGACCAAAGCCTCAGTATGATCAATAACGATGGCTCCCCCACTTGGGAGCGTTACCGTTCTCGCATAGGCTGATTCAATTTGGTGTTCAATTTGGAATCGACTAAATAGCGGTGTGTCATCTCTGTAACGCTTTACTCGCTCTGCGTGCTCGGGCATGACGTGCGACATGAACTGATGAGCTTGCTCATACAGATCATCGGTATCGATCAAAATATCGCCTATCTCAACATTGAAATAATCACGAATTGCCCTGATCACTAAACTAGATTCCTGATAAATCAGGAATGCGCCTTTGTTAGACTTACCAGCGCCGTCGATCGCATTCCACAACTTCAAAAGGTAGTTTAAATCCCACTGCAGTTCGGCCGCTGTGCGCCCAATTCCTGCGGTACGCGCAATAATGGACATACCACCAGGGTACTGCAACTGATCCATAGCCTCTTTAAGCTCTGCTCGGTCGTCTCCCTCAATGCGTCTACTCACACCCCCGCCTCTTGGGTTATTGGGCATGAGCACAACATATCGACCAGCCAGTGAAATGAAGGAAGTGAGCGCAGCACCTTTGTTGCCACGCTCCTCTTTCTCAACTTGAACCAGTAACTCTTGACCCTCTTTGATTACGTCTTGGATACGGGCTTGACTAGGAGCGACGCCAGGGACGAAATACTGCTTGGAGATTTCTTTAAATGAGAGAAACCCGTGGCGCTCCTCACCATAATCCACAAAACAAGCCTCAAGCGAAGGTTCAACGCGCGTTACAACAGCTTTATAAATATTGCCTTTGCGCTGCTCACGACCTTCAATTTCAATTTCATAGTCTAATAATTTTTGACCATCTACGATTGCCAAGCGTCTTTCTTCAGCTTGGGTTGCATTAATTAGCATCCGTTTCATGATGCGTTCCTTTATCTCAAACAATACAGATCCCTACACGGGATCAAAATAGCCCGAGTCAATGAACCCAAAAACTGATGGAACAGGAAATAAAGCCAATACCCAGTACAGCAATGGTCAACCCCGCTTAGGGGCGACGGTGTGTATGGTTTTTAAGCTTATGGATAGGAGCGAGCTTGGCTCGAGTTGAAGGGGCCCAAAGGCCTTTTAGACTCTGTACAAAGTTTTTGCGTGCAATGACGCGCTTAGCACTACTAACGTGCGAAAACACTTCGCAGTTACTAAATAGTTCTAGCATCATGATCAACAAAAACATTTTGGCGTTACTCGCTTTTTTCCGCTGCACCCTTCACATCATTTGTAAAGACTGCAACTTCAATAATTCCGTTCAAGTTTCTAAGGGCATCGGCTCTACATGAGAATTTGCAACATCCCGCCAAACTGTTGGTCAGGGTAAACAAATAAATTACTCACGAGGCTTCGACTTCACAGCGCCCATTCTCGTGCTCTAATCTCTTATTCAAATCAAGCACTTACAGAACAGATCGCTGGTAATGAATATTATAGACCCAGACAAGACGGCAAAACCGCCAAGCGCCAAAACAATCACGGTTGACGAAGAGTCGGCGGGACAAAGACTGGACAACTTTCTCATAAAACACCTAAAAGGTGTACCTAAAACCCACGTCTACCGGATCATCCGCAGCGGGGAAGTTCGAATCAACAAGGGGCGGGTTGAGGCTCAAACCCGCCTAAATACCGGGGACTTGGTAAGAGTACCCCCCGTTCGCCTCAGCCAAGGCAAAGAGTTGGGAGTGGCTCCCGCCCCTGAGGACACATCCCCGCCCAAAGAATTCCCCGTCCTACTTGAGGATGAATGGATGCTCGCAATCAATAAACCATCTGGCGTAGCCGTTCACGGGGGAAGCGGGGTGAGCTTTGGGGTCATTGAACAACTCAGAAGCGCAAGGCCCTTGGCCAAGTTCTTGGAACTCGTGCACAGGCTTGACAAGGAAACTTCTGGGATTTTGCTGATTGCAAAAAAAAGGAGCTCTCTCACCCAGCTTCAAGCTCAGTTCAAAGGGCGGGAGACGGGGAAAACCTATCTCGCTCTCGTTAGGGGTCAATGGCCGTCCAACAAAAAAGTGATCGACTTACCACTCCTAAAATACACTGTGGGTGCGGGTGATGGGGTAAGTGAAGGGGAGCGCAGAGTCAAAGTGCTTGCTCATAACGACCCCACTGGAATGCGCGCCATCACCCTGGTAAAGCTATCCCGCCTGGTAGGCGGATATAGTCTTTTGGAGGTGACGATCAAGACCGGGCGCACTCATCAGATTAGAGTTCACCTCGCAAGTCAGGGGTATCCAATCGTTGGAGATGATAAATACGGGGATTTCGAACACAATAGAGAACTTAAAAAGATGGGGCTCAAGCGCATGTTCTTACACGCGTGGCGACTTCGCTTTAACCACCCCAATAGCGATAAAAGTGTCCTCTTAGAGGCACCACTTCCTCTTGAATTACAGGAATTTATTGACCATGTCCAACCAGCGCCCCCAAAGACAATTTGATTTGATTGCTTTTGACTGGGACGGAACGCTTTTTGACTCCACTCAAATCATTGTCAACTGCATTAAAGACGCGGTGCGGGATGTGGGTGGGGCCATTCCCTCCG
Source organism: uncultured Burkholderiales bacterium (assembly GCA_903896615.1). Taxonomy (GTDB): domain Bacteria; phylum Pseudomonadota; class Gammaproteobacteria; order Burkholderiales; family Burkholderiaceae_C; genus Limnohabitans. The sequence continues at coordinate 11,993 of CAITYM010000057.1, read as the reverse complement.
ATGAACAAGCCGCTTACGTCATTGGACTTGCCCTGGGTCCGGCATTAGCCCACGCCGCCCCCGATGTACCTCCCGAGAAGTACCCCGAACTAAGTAAACGCTACAGCCACTACTACGTAACGCGTCGAGATGACCTGGTACTATTTGACGGCGTTTTGCCTATGCTGAGCGAACTGCGTTCGCAGTCCTACAAAATTGCGGTTGCAACTGGCAAAAGCAGAATTGGACTCAACGACGCACTCCAAACAGCTGAATTGAAAGACGTCTTTCACGCCTCACGCACCGCAGATGAGACTGCCGGTAAACCTGATCCCAAAATGCTATTTGAGCTCATGGAGGAGTTCAGAGTGCTCCCCTCTCGCACTTTGATGATTGGTGACACCTCGCACGATCTTTTGATGGCGCAGCGTGCGGGTTGCGCAAGCATTGGCGTAAGCTACGGAGCTCACACGGGTGAGAGTCTCGAGCTGTTCAAGCCCCTAACAGTTGTCCACTCAGTCAAACAGTTGCACCAATGGATTAAAGAAAATGGATGAGCCCATTTTTTTATGCCAATCCAGCCTACTGTCGGATTCCGGGCTTGCGGTCCCCTTTGATGTTGTTTATGAGGGAATGACTTGTCGTGCTTTTGCGATAAGGTATGAGGGACAAGTTCATGCTTACTTAAACCGGTGCGCCCATATCGCAATGGAGATGGATTACCAACCTAACCGTTTTTTTGACGCAACTGGGCAATGGATCCTGTGCGCAACACACGGCGCAGTTTACTCACCAAGTAGTGGACAATGCGTGGAGGGACCTTGCCGTGGTCATTTAATCAAAATTGAAATTTCAGAGACCCACTCAAACATCTACTGGCACACTAATTACAACTTGAAACCGATCGCTTTTTAAAATGAATACACCATCAGAAGACTCCACCCCTAAACCAAACACAAGCAACAACACTGGCCCAGCCTCTGCAAACAATGCCACCAGCCCAACTTGGGGTCAAGTGACTTTAGAAAAATGGGCCTTTGCAGCACTAGAGGAGCAAAAACATGCAAGGCGCTGGAGAACCTTCGTGCGCATGAGTTGGTTGGTTGTATTGATTGTGGCTGGATTAATCACTTTATACAAAAACACTGGACCTACAACGACAAACGGTGTGCACACCGCTGTGGTTGAAATAAAGGGGGAGATTTCCGCTGACTCAGATGCCAGCGCAGAGTGGATCAACCAAGCCTTGAAAGACGCGTTTGAGGACGAAAACTCAAAGGCTATTATTTTATTAATCAACTCTCCAGGGGGCAGTCCTGTTCAAGCGGGCATGATCAATGATGAGATTAAACGGTTAAAAGCAAAACACAAGAAGCCGGTCTACGCCGTTGTTGAGGAAAGTTGCGCCTCCGCAGCCTACTACATTGCCGTAGCTGCTGATAACATTTACGTAGACAAGGCCAGTATTGTTGGAAGCATAGGCGTTTTGATGGACGGCTTTGGCTTCACAGGCATTATGGACAAAGTCGGCGTAGAAAGAAGACTCCTGACTGCTGGTGAAAACAAAGGATTTATGGATCCGTTTAGCCCACTCTCAAAAACGCACAAAGCCTTTGCTCAAAATATGCTTGAACAAATTCATCAACAATTTATTGGCGTTGTCAAAGAAGGCAGAGGCGATCGGCTTAAAGATTCACCCGACCTCTTTAGCGGTCTATTTTGGACAGGTCAACAAGCAATTGAGATGGGCCTAGCCGATGGCTTAGGCAGCGTTGATTTTGTGGCCCGCGAAATTGTGAAAGCTGAGGACTTAGTGGACTATACGAAACGTGATAACGTTGCAGAGCGTCTTGCTAAACGCTTTGGCGCGGCTATGGGCGCTGGTGCGGTTAAAGCTTTAAAAACTTGGCCTGAAGTGCATTGATAAGCACTTAACCTGATAGTAAAAAAAAAGGGGCGATTTAATAGTCGCACCTTTTTGTAATCTGTGAGTTTATAGGCCAATTGCAAAAACCACGGGTAAGTTCTGAGGCAACTCAATTGGTCTGGCTCTCCACTGCGCAACGCTGTGACAGATGTTTTGGGCCTGCGCGAGCGTCAACCCAATACTCACCCCCACTCTCGTTTGAGGACTTAAAGTGCTGATCAAACCTTTAAATAAAGAGTTGTTTCTGTAAGGCGTTTCGATCAAGAGTTGAGTTTGCTGGCTTTTGAGAACAACACTCTCCAACTCTTTTACCCGCTTTTGTAAGGCACCATTTTCATGAGGTATGTACCCAACAAAGGCAAAGCTTTGTCCATTGAGACCCATGGCAGATAAAGCCATCAACAAGGACGACGGGCCTACTAAAGGCACAACGTTAATGTTGATTGCGTGCGCGGCCCGCACAACGGAGGATCCGGGATCAGCGACTGCGGGCATACCTGCCTCGCTGGCAAGTCCAATGTTGTGTCCTTCTAATGCGGGTTTTAAGAGTTCTTGAAGAGCGCCTGATACTTGGCTGCGGGTCTCCCCCACATGATCCCCTTTTTTATGAACTGCATGCGGCAACTCAGAAATATGAATTTGCTGGATAGCAGATTTAAGGGGATAAATTTCCCCCACTCTTTTGAGATACGCACGTTGAGTTTTTGCGTTCTCACAAATCCAATACATTAATCCACTGGCAACTTCTAGCGTATGGGCTGGGAGGACATGTGTTATTGGAATTTGGGTTTGGCAGCCAAAATCAAGTGGAGCTGGAACCAGAAAGAGCGTTCCGCGTGCACCATTAACTTCATTCGGTTTTTGATTAACTTGGTTCATTTAGAGATTTTCAAAACAGCTTCACCCCAGCTTGCCTGAGCATGCGCGAGGTTGCAATCAAAGGCAGTCCAATGAGGGCGGTGGGATCATTGCTCTCAATGACATCCAACAACGATATCCCAAGTCCCTCGCTTTTAGCGCTCCCAGCACAATCATAGGGTTTCTCGGCGATCAAATAACCCTCAATCTCATCGTCTGTAAGATCTCGAAATTGAACCCTTATACGAACTAGTTCTTGAGCTTGAAAATTTTTTTTCAAACAAATTACTGCAACCGCTGTTTCAAAAAAAACTTCTTGAGCACGAAGTCTTTGAAGCTGTCGAAACGCGTTCTCATGAGTTCCTGGCTTACCCAAACACTCGCCCCTTAAATTTGCAACTTGGTCAGAGCCGATGACAACTGAATCCAAATGATCTTGGGCCACTGCGTTTGCTTTAGCTAGAGCTAGCCTACTTGCCAGAGTTTGAGGCGTCTCCCCCGCTAGGGGTGTCTCATCCACACGGGGCGCGATCACATCAAATGGGATACGAAGGCGCTCTAAGAGCCCACGCCTGTAAGCCGATGTAGACGCTAAGATGATTTGAGGACTTAAATTGGACATGTTGATTGAGTTTTGATTTTTCCACCCCGATTCTCTTACACTCGGAGTGATGAAAAATAATATAAATCTAAATCAATTAGATATTTTGGCATTTGCTAAAAACGGCTCAGAACTATCCGGCGAATATGCGCTAGATGCGTTTGCGCGTCTGAAAGAAGAAGATGTCCGAGAACGCGCCACCGACACTGTTCATTGGCGCCTTAGGGGTGAGCAGATTAAACCCGAGGACGGTGAGAATCAAATATGGCTGCACCTCAATGCCAACACAAAAATAATGCTTACCTGCCAACGCTGTTTGACCCCTGCAAACTTTGATCTAGAAGTCTCTAGAAAATTTAGATTTGTAGCTAACGAGCAAGTAGCTCTTGCGCAAGACGATGAAAACGAGGAAGATTTGCTTGTTCTTGATAGAAAATTTAATGCTTTAGAACTCATTGAAGACGAGCTAATCATGAGTCTACCTATTGTCCCTAGACACCCAAGTTGTCACAACGCTTACCTTGAGAGTTTGGCTGCTGAAAACGCCGAAAGTACTGAATTCGAACGGCCCAACCCATTTGCAGTGCTTGAACAGTTGAAAAAACCGACAAATCACTAATTGGTTGGCCAGTAATTGCGCTAAGCAGGTGGAGTGCGTTATAATGGAGGGCTGTTCTCAATTCAAGGGAAACTTTGTAATTGACCGCCTAATACGACAAACCAAGAATTTCTAGGAGCCTGACATGGCCGTCCAACAAAACAAAAAATCTCCTTCCAAGCGTGGAATGCACCGTTCACATAATGCGTTAAATGTGCCAGGTTTGGCCTTAGAGCCAACCAGTGGCGAAGTACATTTGCGTCACCACATTAGCCCTAACGGCTTTTACCGTGGTCGCAAGGTTTTAAAGACCAAATCAGAAGCTTAACGCTTCACATTAGCTCAAGCCCGTCGCTTTTTTTATATGGCGCGGGCTTTTGTATTAGTGATCCTCAGTTTTTGTAAAACATAAACCCCCATTACACTGGCAAGATATGATTACTTTGTCCGTTGACTGCATGGGGGGGGATCACGGCCTCTCAGTCACATTACCTGCTTGTCGTCATTTCTTAGATAACCACCCTGATGCACAGTTAATATGCGTCGTCTTAAAAGACAGCGTTATCAATGCCTCTCATCCTAGACTGCAGATACTTGAGTCTCCCGAGATGGTGGAGATGGACGATCCAGTAGAAATTGCGCTTCGCCGAAAAAAGAAGTCCTCTATGCGCATCAGTATCGAGCAAGTCAGGGACGGACATGCTCAAGTTGCTGTCTCCGCGGGAAACACAGGCGCTTTAATGGCAATCGCACGTTATGTTTTAAAAACCATAGACGGAATTGATCGTCCTGCCATTGCAGGGCAGATGCCGAATGCTAAAGGGGATGCAACCACAATGCTTGACCTAGGTGCCAACGTGGATTGCACTGCAGAGCATCTGATGCAATTTGCTGTCATGGGGTCTGCCTTGGTAAGCGTTCTTCAAGGCATTGAGGAACCAACTGTTGGTCTACTTAATATCGGAGAAGAAGCGATAAAAGGTAGCGAAATGATTAAAAAGACAGCCGAATTGATGCGATCCGCAGCCATCTCCGGCGATCTAAATTTTTACGGAAATGTCGAAGGCAATGATATTTTCAAGGGAACCACGGATATTGTGGTTTGTGACGGTTTTGTAGGCAATGTAGCCCTAAAAACCAGCGAAGGACTCGCCTCAATGGTATCAACGATGCTCAAAGATGGCTTTTCTAGAAACATTTTCACAAAACTGTCTGGATTAATAGCTCTTCCGGCGCTATCTGCGTTTAAAAAACGCGTAGATCACAGAAGACATAACGGCGCTGCCTTGCTAGGCCTGCGAGGCCTGGTTTTCAAAAGTCATGGCTCCGCTGACATACTGGCTTTTGAAAATGCCCTAAACCGAGCGTATGATGCTGTCCATAACAACTTGCTGGACAAGGTTCGATCACGAATCGCTCACGCAGCACCCTTTTTGGCCTCAAGCCAGTTGGGTAAAGAGGTGAGTAACAGCACACAAGATGAATGACAAGATACTCAAGAATCATTGGTACCGGTAGTTTTCTCCCATCTCGTAGAGTTACCAACGCACAAATTGTTGCCCAACTTGCCAACTTAGGCATCGAGAGTTCAGAGCCTTGGATCGTTGAGAGAACAGGGATTGGCGCTCGTCACTTTGTTGAAGACGGAGTCTTCAGCAGTGATCTTGCTTTTGAGGCAAGCAAAAAAGCACTTAGCGCAGCAGGTATTGGTGCAGAGGAGATTGATCTAATTATTGTTGCAACCTCCACTCCTGATATGGTTTTCCCCTCAACTGCTTGTATTTTGCAGGGCAAACTTCAGGGCATGAATGAAGCGTCTAAAGCAATTGCAGGCGCACCCGCCTTTGATATCCAAGCAGTTTGCAGTGGATTTATCTATGCACTGAGTGTTGCTGATGCACTCATCTGCGCAGGAAGAGCAAACAAAGCCCTGGTCGTAGGGGCAGAGGTTTTCTCAAGACTACTAGACTTTAACGATCGAACGACAAGTGTGCTGTTTGGTGACGGCGCAGGAGCAGTGGTCTTAGAGGCCTCCCAAAGTCCTGGAATTTTGGCAACAGATATTCACTCGGACGGAAAATACACAGATATCCTATGCGTTCCTGGACACGTCAGTGGTGGACAAATTTTGGGCGATCCGCTGCTGAAGATGAACGGTCAAGCCGTTTTCAAACTAGCAGTCAGCCTCTTAGAGCAAACTGCCTTAACTTCCATGAAAAAAGCTGGCTTAGAGTCTAAGGACATCGATTGGTTAGTGCCACATCAAGCCAATATCAGGATCATTCAAAGTACAGCAAAGAAAATGGGACTCCCCATGGAGAAGGTCATCCTAACCGTGCAAGACCACGGCAACACCTCCGCAGCGTCAATCCCCTTAGCTCTAGACCACGGCGTTCGCAGTGGTCAAATCAAAAAAGGGCAAAACTTACTTCTCGAAGGTGTGGGTGGCGGCTTTACTTGGGGCTCAGCTGTTATTACCTATTAAACAAAAAAGTGTTTCAATTTAAAAGTTATTAAACTTAATCATCTCATCCATGAAAAATACAGCGTTCTTATTTCCTGGGCAAGGCTCACAATCAGTTGGTATGCTGGACGCTTGGGGCACTCACCCAAGTGTTTTAGAAACGCTCAGGGAAGCATCTGACGCGCTATCCGAGGATTTAACTAAACTGATCGCTTGTGGAACTAAAGAAGAGCTATCCCTCACAACCAATACCCAACCCGTGATGCTAGTCGCTGGTGTAGCCGCCTACAGAGTTTGGAGAGCCGAAGGTGGTGCAACACCCATTGTGATGGCGGGACACTCATTGGGCGAATACTCTGCGCTAGTTTGCTCAGGCGTACTGAGCCTCAAAGACGCGGCACCTTTGGTTAGATTTCGAGCTCAATCCATGCAAGACGCAGTTCCAGTGGGAGTGGGCGCAATGGCCGCCGTTCTTGGTCTTGCATCTGACAAGGTCTTAGAGGGTTGCGCACAGGTCGAGCAGGAGAACCCAGCTGAGAGCGTTCAGGCGGTTAATTTCAACGATCCCCTACAAACTGTAATTGCTGGCACAGTAGCTGGGGTGAATAAGGCCTGTGAAGTGCTCAAAGCAATGGGTGCCAAAAGAGCCCTCATACTCCCTGTATCTGCACCCTTTCATTCCAAACTAATGAAGCCAGCAGCGGATAAATTGAAAGAGAAATTAGAGCCAGCTGCTTTTAGCGCGCCCCAAATTCAAGTCATCAACAACGTTGACGTATTGATTCAAACCGATCCTGTAAAAATCAAAGAGTCCCTTTATCGTCAGGCATTTAATCCAGTGCGCTGGGTGGAGACCATCAAGGCCATGAAGAGTATGGGAGTGGAGTTCACTATCGAGAGTGGGCCAGGTAAAGTGTTAAGTGGCCTTTCACCCAGAATAGAGAATTCACTTAAAAGTGCGCCACTCTATGACCCCACCACACTTGGACAAGTCAAAGAATTACTAAAAGTGGCTTGAATTTCAACTCTAACTTCACCAATCACCATAACTATGTCAGCACATCTACTGAAGGGGCAAATTGCCCTCGTGACAGGCGCAACCCGCGGAATAGGCCAAGCTATTGCTCACGCCCTAGCCTCTCAGGGTGCGCACGTCATTGGTACAGCAACATCTGAGGCTGGAGCACAAAAAATCAAAGATCACTTAAGCTCCTTCGAAGGTTGCACAGGGGTGGTCTTAAACGTGACAGATATACCTGCTGCGAATGAGTTGGTGGACAAGATCACCTCCGAAAAAGGGGGGCTGCACATTTTGGTCAACAACGCAGGCATCACAAAAGATATGCTCGCAATGCGATTGAAAGATGAGGACTGGGACGCAGTAATAGATACCAACCTCAAAGCAGTTTTTACCCTCTCCAAAGCGGCAATTCGCCCCATGATGAAGCAACGATTCGGCAGAATCATCAACATAACGAGTGTTGTAGGCGCAAGTGGTAATGCGGGCCAGTCCAACTACGCCGCATCAAAGGCCGGTGTAGCAGGTATGACAAGGGCTCTGGCTAGGGAGCTTGGATCCAGAAATATCACCGTTAACTGCGTTGCTCCTGGTTTTATTGAGACAGACATGACAGCCGCGCTCTCAGAAGAGCAACAAAAAGCATTAATTTCTCAGATTCCGCTATCCAGGCTAGGCCAATCCGCAGATGTTGCCAATTTAGTTCAATTCCTTGCCAGTCCCTTGGCCTCCTACATCACAGGACAGGAAATTCATGTCAATGGCGGCATGTTGATGGCTTAAATAACGGCTTAAATTTAAGTTTTTTTCATTTTTCTGAAATCCATTGTCTACTCGGCTAAAATTAGCACCTTCTACACAACCCTCTGAGGGAATTAAATGAGCGATATCGAAGCACGTGTCAAAAAAATTATTGCTGAGCAACTTGGCGTTGAAGAGGCCCAGGTCACACAGGAAAAGGCTTTTGTAGCCGATCTGGGTGCAGACTCACTTGACACGGTTGAACTGGTCATGGCGTTGGAAGATGAGTTTGGAATTGAAATTCCAGATGAAGACGCTGAGAAAATCACCACTGTTAAAAATGCAGTGGATTACGCTTTAGCCCACAAAAAAGCTTAAGTTAAATTAAGCACTTCATACCGAAAGTAGTTGCTGAATGAGCCGTCGTCGCGTAGTTGTGACTGGCCTGGGTTGCGTTTGTCCGGTAGGTAATACGGTCGAAGAATCTTGGTCTAATATCATTGCTGGACAATCTGGGATTGACAAAATAACTCACTTCGACGCAAGTGGGTTCGCCTGTCACTTCGCTGGTGAAGTCAAGGGACTTGACTTGGACGCTTACATTAGCCCCAAGGAAGCCCGGACGATGGATTCATTCATCCACTTCGGTATCGTGGCTGCCGTTCAAGCAGTTTTAGACAGTGGATTGCCCATTGGTGATGCACTAAATGAGTTGACTGCTGAGCGAATCGGCTGCTTAATCGGCTCCGGTATTGGTGGTTTGCCGCTGATTGAGAATATGCATGCAGAGCTCGTCAGCAGAGGCCCTCGCCGCATCTCCCCATTTTTTGTACCCGCCTCTATTGTGAACATGATCTCGGGTCATGTTTCAATGCGCTTTGGTTTCAAAGGTCCTAATTTAGCCATCGCCACAGCCTGTACAACGGGTCTGCATAGTATTGGCCAAGCAGGGCGTTTAATCGAGTACGGGGATGCAGATGTGATGGTGGCTGGTGGCGCAGAGGCGACCATATCTCCACTTGGTCTGGGCGGCTTTGCTGCTATGCGTGCACTGTCTACTCGCAATGATGATCCTGCACACGCATCGCGCCCCTGGGACAAAGACCGCGACGGTTTTGTACTCGGCGAAGGTGCGGGTGTCGTTGTGCTTGAAGAATATGAATTCGCTAAAGCACGCGGTGCAAAAATTTACGCTGAACTCGCTGGCTTTGGCATGAGCGCAGACGCTGGCCACATGACGGCCCCCAATATGGATGGTCCCCGCAGAGCCATGGTTCATGCCATGAAAAATGCGAACATCAATCCTGATCAAATCGATTATTTAAACGCTCACGGCACGTCTACTCCGCTAGGCGATGTCAATGAGACTCACGCCATTCAAGCAGCGCTTGGTGAGCACGCCAAGAATACTTTGATCAGTTCTACTAAATCGATGACAGGTCATTTGCTGGGAGGAGCCGGCGGAATTGAAAGCGTCTTTACTGTGCTTGCACTTCATAACCAAATTGCCCCTCCTACTATAAACCTTGATAACCAAGATCCAGAATGTCCGCTTGATTACTGCGCCAATAAGGCACGTGAAATCAATATGACTTACGCACTCAAAAATAACTTTGGGTTTGGCGGGACTAACGGCAGCTTAATATTTAAGCGCGTTTAACAAGCACTGAATTTTGTTCGACCGTGCAGGGTCGAAATCATTATCTAAATTGGCTAGTAACAGCTACCATTGCCATTCCAGTTGCGAGCCAAAGAAGCTGGGCAAATGTTTGCGCTGCGCTTAACCTCTTTTGTAATTGAGGAATAAGATCAGCAAGCGACACATAGATATAACTGCTGCTCGCAAGTGTTAATAAATAGGGAAGTTCCGCTTCGTGACCCTCTAACAGTAAGAGTCCAATCACGCCACCCAAGACTGTCACAGCACCCGCAATACTCAACTTGATAACGGCACTCCCTGGATTTGACGAGCTTGACCTGAGCACCACCAAATCTCCCATATGATGCGGGACTTCGTGAGTCCAGACTGCAAGACTTGCAACCAAGCCGACTTGGAAATTAGCCATAAACGCTGCAGCAACCAACACGCCGTCACCAAAGCAGTGTAAGCTGTCGCCGAATAAGACTGTCCATCCCCCGCTAATCGGAGTTGCGTGGTGTGTATGTCCGTGGTGCTCGTGTCCTGAGTGCTCGTGTCTCTGGTGCTCATGATGATGCTCGTGCCCATGGTGCCAAAGTTCTGCTTTGTCTAGCAAGAAGAAAAACAAAATCCCAATCAAAAGAGTTGCGAACAGAGTTCTCGGACTTTGCGAACCCTCAAATGCCTCTGGCAATAAATGCAAAAAAGCTGTTGCAAGCAACGCCCCTGCTGCTAGGCTTAGCAAATGCTGTGTGTACTTGGCCATCACAGCTTGAACCAATACCCAAGCCACCCACACACTCCCTACTCCAGAGACCACCGTCCCTATTAAAACGCAGAGTATTAAAGCTGTAGGTTCATGCATGTTCATTAAGGTCTTTCAACGACGAAGTCCATTTTGCGCAAACCAATTAAGCGCTAAATTCCACCCGTCCTCAGCAGCCGCTTGGTTATAACTCGCCCTGTAATCTGCGTGAAAGGCGTGACCCACGTTTGGATAAAATTTAATCTTCGATTTCCGAGCAGCGGAGACACCGCGCTCACCCGCATTGGTCAACGCGTTTAACATTTCATCCACCCCAGCTTTGCTGATCGAAGTATCAAGTTCACCGTAAAGCCCTAGCACTGGCGCTTTTAACTGCATCACCCGCTCAATAGGGTGAAAGGGTTGCAACTGATTGTGTTCACCACTCACGCGGCCGTACCAAGCGACCGCAGCCTTCACCTGTGGGTTCGTTTCAGCGTACAACCAAGAGACTCTACCGCCCCAACAAAATCCGTTGATTCCGAGTCGCTTGGTGTCTGCTCCTTGCGCCCCTGCCCAGTCTACACAGGCATCTAAATCGTGCATCACCTGTGCATCAGGAACCTTAGACACCACTTCTTTCATCAAACTTTGCATATCCGAATATGCCTGAGGGTCACCTTGCCTTATGAAGAGCTCAGGGGCTATTGCAAAATACCCTGCTTTTGCAAAACGACGAGTCACATCGGCAATGTATTCATGCACACCAAAGATCTCAGAGATCACGAGCATTACCGGCAACCCCTTAGGCACTTGACCCAATGAGTCAATGGGCGCGCTTGTATACACAGGAACTGAGTACCCATCTACGTTGAGCATTACTTCAGCGCAGTGCAGCCCATCAAAGGATGTTTTAATAGCAGTTTGGGCAATACTGCTCCCCCCTAATAAGGTGTATCCAACCAAACCTAGCGCTTGTCTACGGGTGGGACCCAAAAGGCCAGATCTAGAATTAGAACCAATACTTAAACCCATACCAGCACCCGGCCACGTCCCAAGCCCAGACGCTTGCCCCGCTTTGTGTATCGATTGAATTGAAGAATCTTTTGGGCCTTTTTTATTTTGTATTGAATCAGTAGACATCATTTAAAAGCTTAGAGTACTTACTTACAAAGTGAGTTAAAAATTTCTTTTGTCCCGTCTTTTTGATACGAACTAATACGAACTGGCCTACTAATGTGCCTTATCCCAATTAAGCCCCACACCCAATTCTGCCAACAAAGGAACTTTTAAATTAGCCACACTCGCCATCAAGTGAGGTATGGCCTCTTTGAACCAATCAATCTCATCGTCTGGCACCTCAAAGACCAACTCATCGTGAACTTGCATGATCATTTTGGTCTTCTTGGATAACTTGTCCAAT
>CAITYM010000056.1 GCA_903896615.1 uncultured Burkholderiales bacterium | reverse complement strand
GCCTCGAAAGTCACCATTGCATGAACGTGCATGGCCCGTAAGAGGTCTACATGCTCGAGTTCGTGGATCGTGGAACTCCAGCCGCAGGTGCAAAAGCTTTGGTATTGCTCGCCCGAAAGGTGGAGGACGGTGCTGACGTGTTGGGCGCGCAGGGCCCGTATTTCTTCAGATTGCATGGCGCAACCGGTCCTATCTGGACCCCGAACTAAGTTGGAGATCCGCTCTTCTAGCAGTGTCTTTCATTGCTAGCAGGTCTACTTTTAGTTCCACCGTGCGCGGATGCGCGGTTGGCACCAAGCAAGCTAAAAGGCTTAACGCTTGGATCGTCGATCGACCTACGGGAAATATTAGTGGACCAAGGTTCGATCTAAGTGATTATGACCGGTCAATCTAAAAGAAACCATCGATGTCCTTATTTATTGAAGGTAAGTTAAGGGATCGAAGTTCCCGACTAAAAATCTAAGGAGACAGCATGCTTACTTATGAGGATCTTGCACAGGCCCCAGAGCGTATTGATTTGGAAATTCCTAGCTATAGTCACGCGAAACAACGCGGGGCCGGAATCAATATGGTTACGTTTAACGGAACTCGCACCTATGACTTTCATGGACAGCCAAACGATTCAGACCAGGATTAATTTCATCATTAATAAATAATGCTTCTAATACTCACAGGTAGTGCAGATGGGACGGTTGACCGAATTGTCGAACAATGTGCACTACCTGTTTTTAGATTAAATTTAGATTTAATTTCCGATTACAAAATATCAATGTCCCCTGATGGGTGGGAGATCGAAAACCCTTCTGGGAAAAAAATTGATAGCCACAATGCAACGCGAGCATTCTGGTGGAAAGCATTCTCCTACGGACTAGACCAAGAATGGCTCTTCCATGAAGAAGTGAAATATTTGTTCCGCGAACTATATTCATGGTTTGGCCATCGGCACTTAATAATAGGAAACCCACCGGAAGCCGAAGCGCGTATCGGGAAGCTACGGCAATTGGAAGTGGCATCAAAACATCTCAAACATAGGTCAACCCAACTTCGGATAAACGATACATTTGCTATTGATAGTCGAAAAAAATATATAGTCAAGTCACTAACTTCCGGATTAACAACCTCTTCAAAGGCAATGCATACGCAAGAAGTTGATCCTTCAAAACTTGATCCAAAATTATTGTGGCTTGTTCAGGAAAAGATAGATTCAACTAATGACATTACCGTTTTTGTCGCCGGGTCCACGCTATACGGATTTGCGCGTTCGCGAGCTAGCTTGACCGGATTAGATTGGCGTAAAGAACAATTTACAGATCAAGCGAAATGGGAACCATATTCGCTAAGCGAGAATGACGAGAACTCAATTAGAAATTTCTGTTCAGAGATAGGAGTTGAGTGGGGGCGTGTGGACTTCATGCTTACCGAAGAAGGACTTATTTTTCTTGAAATCAACATGAATGGACAGTGGGTATTTTTGGATTTGCAGAATGATTCGGGATTCATTTCGAAAGTAGTTGAATACATTGAAACTGGCCCGACTCATAGCCAAGTAAATCTGAGATCATCAGTAAACGAGTGACCCTCGAAGAAAGACGTAGTTTTTCTATATCTCACCAGGATATTTTCATATGTGTATTTGTATGGACGAGCGAGAATCACTTGCTCGACTAACATTTAGATACTGTCATGGCTACTCCAATTTCCATGAAATATCTTGTGGCTATCAAATTGGTGCCTAAAGTGCATTAGATCCGACTTGTGTATTTCGAAGGTCGTTTCTAGAACCGTGACTCACTTGAGCAGACTTTGGAAGATTTGTAGCGAAAAAGTGCGTTGTGAGGGACTCGTATTAATTCCCTTACGTAAGCGTCATATGAATGTAAATGATCCTGACTTACATCCTATTTTAGTAGAAATCGGTCGCAAATGGAATATTTTGGACAGATACGGAAGAAAATAGGCACTCCCGAAGCCGATTTGAGCTAAAAAAGCTATGTCAGTGGCTTATGACAATATTTAGATAATGGGGGGGGATGTCTAAAAAGTCCCCCATTTTAGAATTTAAATTTTAGGGCTAAATCCAGTTCCAGAGAGGTAAGCCTTTAATTCTTCAGCCAAAACCTTTATTGAATTAATGGCATGAATGGCCACTGCATAGTTCAAATAAGCAGGAGCCAAGTAGTCAAAGGACTCAGATCTATATTGATCAAGGCTTATGCCAGATGTAGCAGTAGGACTTATCTTCACCCAGAGCTGCATTTTGCCAGAGCCCTTTTTCCCAGATCTTGCACATCTGTAATCTTGAACAGGCTCAAAACCAACCCTTTTGGTTACTTTTTGACTAGCAATATTGTCCACATCTATATGGAGTTCAACTGCCTCAAAGCCCTTCATATAAAAAGCTTTTTGAACGAGCGTTTCTAGTACCTCGCTAGCTATGCCCTTTCCAGCCATTCGTTTATCAACGTAGTAACAAATTTGAGTTGTTAAGAAGGAAGTTCCAACGAAATAACTAAAGAATCCAACCAAATTATCGTTATAAAAAGTCCCATAACTTTCATATGGTTGAGCTATTTTCATATGGCGTGTTAGCCACCCGATATGTTGTTTTAGACTCCAATTATGGGCATCAACGGCCCATCCAAGAAAGTTTCCAAGGTAATTAGCACTGGACTGACATAATTTCTTGTGAGCTATGGCATCCATAGGCCCAACAGATTTTAAGACTATATCTCCTGCATCAAATGGTGAGCTATTTAAGCTTATTTCTACTATCTTTTTTACTCTAGGTTTCGTTTTACTCTTGCGAGACAAAACTAAATATCTCCTCTTGAATTAATTGATTCTAAGTAAGAGCGGGTAATGCTACTAATTCCGTCAAGATCTTCATATTCATCTTTTGGAAGACAATCTATACACATAATTTCTCCATTTTCTATTAGGGATAAATGCTTCAGCTTCACTGATGCATTGGTTCTTTTAAGATTTCTAAGATTAATTTGTCTTTCATATTCTTAGAAACTGCAGGTAGATAACTCATATAAACAAAATTTATACGCCTGCCAGAAACTTTCCCTTTGGAGTGCTAATTATCAGTTAGTGCCACTTTATCCAAAGTTCTGTAACAAACTACTGTTACGCCTTGCATCCTACTGTTTGCCTAGGTGTATTTTCCCCTTTGAAGTGATCTCAGTTCTGAAGCAGGTATTTATTTACTTGCACTATTGTCTAGTAATGTAATTATATCACAACGCATTTATAAAGCAGAAAAAAATAATTGCAAAATAAATTCAGTGCTTAATAAATTAAATAAAGTTGTTAAATATTTATTTATTTAATTAGTTATAATTCATCAAGTAGTGAATCAATGAAAAGGGCTCACTAAAATTAATTAAATAAACATTTTGAATATGAATCATCCAAGTTTGAAAATCATTAACATTTTGGCTCTATTTAAAATCATTAATTATTTAAATATTCATATTTTTGGCATAAATAGGCTGGCTGGCTTGAAGGGCAGATTTGGGGTCCGATTTAGCCCCAAAAGGCCCGTTTTGGCCAAATAAGGGCATATGTCAGACCATCCCAGTAATCTGGGGCACCTAAACCGAAGGGAGGCACAATGGCCAAGTACAAGTTCATAGATCTTTTTGCTGGAATTGGAGGCTTCCATCTGGCCTTCCACAACCTTGGAGCTGAGTGTGTTTTCGCTTCAGAATGGGACGCTCACGCCAGAGCCACTTACGAGCACAATTTCAAGGCTCTGTCTCCCAAGTTGTTCAAGTCGGGAAATTTCGCAGGGGACATTACAAAAGTAGATAAGTCTTCCATCCCCGACTTTGACATTCTCACAGGAGGATTTCCCTGCCAGCCTTTTAGCCAAGCAGGCCACAAATTGGGTTTTGACGATACACGGGGAACTCTATTTTTTGATATCGCACAAATAATCAAAGAAAAGCAACCCAAGGCATATTTCTTAGAAAATGTCAGAAACCTCTATTCCCACAACGACGGTAAAACTTTTGAGACGATCAAGAATGTGCTTACGGAAGATTTAGGGTATTCGTTTCATCACGCAATTGTCAGGGCTTCCGATCATGGATTACCTCAACATCGTCCAAGGCTTTTTATGATCGGTTTCAAGGATCCAGAGACACCTTTTGAATTTCCAGCCAAAAAGCCACTTGCGTTTGATATGTCAGATGTTATGAAAGGCGATGTGGATCGTGAAATCGGATTCACTTTGAGAGTCGGTGGAAAAGCTTCAGGAGTGCACGATCGCCGAAATTGGGATGGATATATTGTCAATGGGGAGGAGCGAAGACTGACCCCAGAAGAAGGAAAGATGATGCAAGGCTTTCCATCAAGTTTTGAATTCCCAGTTTCAAAAACTGAAGCTATGAAGCAATTAGGTAACAGTGTTGCAGTCTGGGCCATTCAAGATTATGCAAAACAAATTATAAAATCGTTGGATAAGCAATATGCAAAGCGATGAAGAAATTAGGGGTAATAGGGGAGAGTGGAGTGAGCTTTACACACTTGGTTATCTCTTAGGTAACGGTGGTGCATTTGGAGCTGATGAAAATCAGTCCAGAATGGAAGAGCTCTTTTACAAAGTATTAGAAATTTATTTGGCGGGAAGAACCGCAGATGAAGAATTGCAATACAGAATTTCGGATGAATCAGTAAAGATCATTTTGGCAGGAACGGAAGTTGGTCAGGTTTCCAGAACGGAATTAGTTTCTCAGGTTGAAAAATTCTTTGAAGATTTAACTGAATATGACATTGGACCCACATTTCCTCTACCCAGTGGATCTGCTTTGCTCAAGGTCTTGAATAAAAGAACTATTAGTGCCCCTTCCACACAACACACCAGCGATATGGATATTGTGTTTGAAGATCGGGATTCAAAACTGCCAACGCCAAGAGTTGGATTCAGTATTAAATCGCAGGTAGGTAATGCTTCAACCTTACTGAATGCAGGCAAAGGAACTAATTTTGAGTATGAAATACAAATTCCTGACGGTCTGAACAGTGATTTGCTAGAAACTTTGGACCAGAGCAAAGTTAGGTCAAATCTCGCACATTTAGTTTCTTTAGGTTACAAATTTAAGTTCACTAAAATAGTAAGTGAAAATTTCCAAGCTAATCTTGAATTGCTTGATAGCAGAATGCCTGAATACCTTGCGGAGCTTCTTTTAAATTTTTATGCAGGGAAGCCTTCAAAATTTTCTGAAGTAGTGGACGAAACCTTCCCGAATAGTGAAAAGAAAAATACACAAAAGTATTTCAAGATGAAGCAATTTCTTGGTGTGGTTGCTATGGGTATGCGTCCGAATGATCAATGGGACGGGGATGTTACAAAATTTAAGGGCTTGATAGTTGTAAAGACAGATGGAGACGTGGTTTTTTACTACCTATACAACATAAACAATTTCCAAGACTTTCTATTCAATAGCGTTAAGTTTGAAGTAGCCAGCACCTCTAGGCATCAATTTGGAAAGCCATTTAAGGATCAAGGTACTTGGAAAATTCACTTAAATCTCCAAATTAGGTTCATCAAATAGTTTTACTAATGATGAATACGCCTAGAGAAAAGAACAATAATCTTAGAAGTGATTTAATTGAACTTTATTTGCAAAGAATAAATTCAGCTTGGGAAGCCATCAATGCAAATAAACATCATGCAAATGGCAGTTTCGCTAAAAAATTTGAGGAAGTGATTAATCAAGATCGTCTGCATCCAAGTGCTCTTATCCTGCAATATGCACAAAGTTATCTGCTGGTAGCAATAGAAAATTTGAAACATTGGTGCCAATTAGAGAAACTGTATTTAGAAAATCCCCATCTCGGAGGGTTGCCGATTCTCGCTCCAATAAGTAATATCAGAGTTTCCATAGAAAACTCGGCAACAATCCTATGGACACTTCAAGATTTGCGTGAGACTGAGAATTTTCAACGAGTGATACAACTGGCTTTTGAAGAACTTTCTACTTTTAGAAAATACTTGAGCCTGATGCATAACGAACTTTGTAAAGATTCTTATTCGCCTTCAAAAATCAATCCATTGTCACATCTAAATGACTCATGCAGAGAAAATTTTGAGAATTCTCAAATCGTTTTCAATTCGCTCAATCGTTTTATTGAAATTAATGGTTTATCTACCACCTCTTTCCCTCGTTTCACTTCTGGAGGAGATACAAAAGGTCTGTTATTTCAACTTCATGGGAATCAGTTAGAAATTCTCTATTCTCAACTCTCGGGTACTGTTCACGGACGCTATTGGTCTTTTCGCCAAAACACTACTCACACCCACACATCTGAACATCCAACTGCAGCGAATGTTACGTCCAATACGTTCACTGTAAATGAAGATCTTCTGGGAAGCGCTTTAAATGTAGCGGTCAGTTTGATGGTTGGAGCTACAAATGAGTATCTCTCATTATTCAATTGACCGTCCGTCTCGTTATGGAGATCACGTTTGAATTTGGATCTGATATTTCCTGAGATTTATCAATGCTTATTCGGGTAGGGACAGAATCTTCTAGGTCTTTGCTATTCACTTGTGCATAGACTTTCATTGTCGTTTCAATCTTCTTATGTCGCATTTGCCGTCTTACCACTTCTGGATTTATGCCTCGTTTAATCATGTCTGTTGCATACCAGTGTCGGAGCATATGGGGATTAATACCCTTACCCCCAGTAATCCGTTGGGCTTCTTTGAAGCGTGAGATTTTGTAAATTGACCCCGTTACCATTTTTGTTGTCATTCCAATTTTCCAATATTGATCTGGAGTCATAGCCCGAATTTCATCTGCAAGCCATTCTGGAATAAGTACACGACCAACGGTTTTTGGGCTTCCCAGATGCATCCCATCTTGAGAATATGCCTCATCTACCCTCAGGTAGTTACCCTCAAGCTTGGCAGGCTTAACCGCACAAGCTTCTCCCACTCTCAGACCTCCATACATACACAAGAGAAGTTGTAGGCGGTATTTTGATTTATTGATAAGGAATTCCATCTGTTCCTGAGTGGGGAATGCATAGATTCTGGAAATAGATTCAAGGACTGGCAAGTCTTGGCAGATTCCCAATTCCTTGAAAATAGATCTTGCCGTTATATAGAGACGGCGGCGGGAATTGTGATTCTTCTCAGAATCAACCTTATTTCTTATTAGGGAAGAAGTAACATCATTTACATCCAGCTCCCATATGCCCATTCTTTGAACATCTTTTATCAAAGTTTGCCTAGTTGAATACTTGTATGGGCGTAATTGAATTAACTGATCAACATAATCTTTAACTAACATTTTCATCCTTTTCCAATATTTTGTAGCTATTGGTCAGAATGTGGACTTATTTGGAATTACTCACCTATGGCACGTATTCCCGAATAAGTTACGGTGGATATACAACCCATATTTTGGGTTTATTCACCCATTTCATTCATATAAGTGCGTTGTGAGGGACTCGAACCCCCGACCCGGTGATTAAGAGTCACCTGCTCTACCAACTGAGCTAACAACGCGGGATTTAACTATTGAGTTATTACTGCGGGTACTTCTACGTCCAACCATTTGGTTCGACGGCAGACCCTATCAGCGACAGGGTCTCCTAGGAAAACTCGTCCAGCCGTGGCTTATGCGTACTCTTTGTAGCGCTCATACGAAGCACGGATTTCGGCCTCCGCAGCGTCATGGCCGACCCAATCGCCGCCATGGACTTCCTTGCCTGGCTCCAACGTCTTGTAGACCTGGAAGAAGTGCTCAATCTCGTCTAATTCGTACTTTGGGACATCTGGCAGGTCCTTCAGACCACTCTTGCGGATATCTCCGGCAGCCACACAGAGGAGCTTGTCATCCCCGCCTTTCTCATCGACCATGCGGTACATGCCGACCACGCGGCAGCTCACAACACAGCCTGGGAAGGTTGGCTCATCGAGCAGAACGAGGGCATCAAGCGGATCGCCATCGTTGGAAAGGGTGTTCTTGACGAAGCCATAATCGTGCGGGAAACGGGTCGCGGTGAAGAGCATGCGGTCCAAACGGATCTCGCGGGTCTCATGATCAATCTCGTACTTGTTGCGGCTACCCATTGGGATTTCGATAACAACATCGAAAATCATTTCACTCACGCGAAGTACTCCTGACTGATCGGCTTTGATCTAATTCGAACTACGGTGCTGGCCTGGTGCTAAAAAGTGGGGTGATCGACGGGGCTCGAACCCGCGACATCTCGGACCACAACCGAGTGCTCTACCAGCTGAGCTACGACCACCACGGAGGCGTAATGATACGCCATTTTTCCTCGCACGAATTCGGGGCTGGGTC
>CAITYM010000055.1 GCA_903896615.1 uncultured Burkholderiales bacterium | reverse complement strand
TTTCCTGCATTGATATTTATTTCATATCTCTCAAAAGTACTCCTCGTGATGTTTTGTGTTGGTTTCCAGTTGGATAAATTAAATAAATTCATTGAACGAGTACTGGTGCCAATAAGTCGATTAATTTGGATATGATTAAAAATGATAGGGGTCTTACAATTGAAATCAAGCGCTTTTCCGTTTATTGCACAAACTGGATATTGTGTTGGGTTTATAAAATAGGCCGATCCTGTTACGTCTTTATTTATGACGATGGACGCAATAAACTCCCCCATTTTATTTTCCTCTATAAGTACAGCGGTTTCCCCGTCAACAGCGATAGCATGACTTTGGCTAATAAATTGAGGACTTATCTTATAGGGAATAGACCATCTATCTGCCAGGTTTCGCGCAATGAATGTAAGAGTTCTTCCCATTCTGTTTCGAGTATCGAAATGCGAATCAATAATTGTTTTTTTGAAAATGCTGTAAGGTGCATCCTCAAAGATCTCCTTTGTGCTAGGCCAAAAGCCCCTTCGAAGAACCATATAAGGGTTGTAGGGATCTTGAAGTGCTTCAGATGAAGTCAAGATGTGATCGGGTTCGCCTGCGTGAATATAGTTGCCAAGCAGCATCATGCCTGCACTAGCGCCTCCTAAAGGAACGTTTGAGAAACGAATTTTTTCTTTGATTAGGGTTAGCAGGCGAGATCCCTTCCAGGCATCGTAGTAAATTCGCTGGTCACCCCCGGCAATCCAAATTACAGAAGCGTTAGTAATTAACTCTACTAATTTGGGATCGTTTGCAGATGCGTTATCTGGAATTACAACTGTTTGAACAGATGCGACAGTGCCCAAGGCATAGATTGATTTGTAATATTCACCGTCCCCCTCAGCTCTTATAACTAAAAAATTCCCACGCGTGCTTTTCTTATAAGGACCGCAATTAGAAGCTTTTTCAATCAACCATGGGTAAACATATTGAACATCTTTGCCCCCTCCCATTAAGGCGATCGAGTGAGTGAGGGGTCTACAGGGGGGGCTTTGTGTTGGATTACCGCTCACGAAGACTTTGAGCTGGCTAGTGGAACTAGCGTATGAATGAAAAGTGAAACTACTGAAAAAACACGACAAGAGTAATATCAGCCTTGCAATTAATGTCCCGCTCTTGGTCGAATGGAAATGGATTTTCGGCATTATGAATATTCCTGATAGTTCGTACTTACCGATGTGTCACAATTTGTTAAGCTAGCGTAGTTTAGCTTTTTTGTTTTATTTTGTTTTGTTAGTCTGAATGATTTTCAGTTAAATCCAATGACGCTATTGAAATCTCTGATATTTCGTTAACTTGCCGCCCCATTATCGTTCGAGCTATAAAAATGAAACTCAGTGTTTTATTGATGTTTGAGGGTCTAAGGTATGATATTTGAAATCTCGTTGATACTTTTATTCACAAGAGTGCATTTATTGAATTTTTTTGCTACCTCGAATTTAATTGATTTTTTAAAAAGGTTTATATCATGACTCAAGCACTTAACAGCTTAAGCAACCAAACTGACCTCGTCTTTAGTCACATAGGCCTGTATGTTGAGAACCTTGATCGCATGGCTCAATTTTATATAGAAGTTATGGGTTTTATACAGACTGATAGGGGCGACCTAGGCCATGTGCAGCTGGTCTTCCTCAGTCGCGATCCCGCTGAGCATCATCAATTGGTATTGGCCTCGGGTAAGCCCGCTCATCATGGTTTCAATATTATCAATCAACTATCCTTTCGTGTGCCTAATCTTAATATCCTTAGGTCCATGAGGGACCGCGCGCGCACTGCTGAGGGGATAAGCGAACTATTTTGCGTAACGCATGGGAATGCTGTTTCGATTTATTTTCGGGATCCTGAGGGAAACCGTATAGAGATCTTCATGGATACTCCATGGTACTGCGAACAGCCAATGCGAGAGCCCATTGATCTTGATCAATCAGATGACGCAATTATGGCGCGCGCTGAAGCGCTTGCCCGTAGCCGTCCGCGGTTCCAAACTCGTGAGTCTTGGCAAGCAGAGATGCGCAAGCGAATGGGTTTTGATGTCCATTGATTTTCAAAGTAAGCAAAAATTTTAAACATAGTTAGATTTCTTTTTTGTAAACCAGTACCTAAAGAATTTGTAAAAACGGTTTGCTGTAAGTTCACAATTTTAATTTTTAGAGGAAGAGGATATGGATCGACTTAATTCGTGGTTATTTCTATGTGCTCAATTTTTCTCACTAAGCTTGGCTCTTTATAGCCCGATTGCCAACGCCGCCGAGATTAATTGGCCAACCAAATCCATCCGACTATTGGTTGGATTCGCACCTGGAGGTGGTTCTGATATCGTGGCCCGGTTAATCGCAAAATCTTTAAGCGAACGAATTGGACAAAATATCGTTGTTGACAACAAACCAGGAGCAGGGGGAAATATTGCAACAGAGGCAGTGATTCGAGCTCCCGCGGATGGATACACATTACTTTTAGTTCCTAGTGGTCATGCAAGTTCAGCCGCAATGAAGAGAGCATTACCCTTTGATCCTGTCAAAGATTTGAGTTGGATTGGCACGATTACGACATATCCACTCGTTTTTACCGTTGTACCCAATTCACCCATTCAATCATTTGCAGACTTGATTAAGCGTGCAAAGGCCGATCCCGGAAAACTCTCCTATTCCTCTGTAGGCGTGGGAACTGCCATGCATTTGGTGGCAGAGTGGGCGTTCAATGATGCAGGAGTCCAGGTGACTCATATCCCATTTAAAGGTGGAACTGGACCGCTGACAGAACTACTCGCAGGGCGAGTTGATGTTATGGTTGATACGATGACTTTAACTGCTTCATTATTAAAGGATAAGCGTGTGCGTGCATTGGCTGTAACTTCACCGACCGGCGCAAGTCCAATACCGGGTGTTGGTAGTATTGCGGATGCATATCCTAATGTAGTATTTGAGTCTTGGCTTGGGTTGGCAGCTCCGGTGGGTACGCCTATTGAAATAATTGATAAAGTTAACCGTGAGTTAAAGTGGGTACTTAACCAAGAAGATATACGTAAAAAACTGACCGATTTAGGGGGAAGTCCTCACGCTAGCACGCCTCAAGAATTTCAGTCACGGGTTGAGAGGGATATATTGAATTTTAGAAAAATCGTAAAAGATAACAAAATTGAATTGGAATAAACTGTTAAGCCCTACATCATCTAAAGTTTCGAAGGTAATTCGAAAGCGTAACCCTCGTCAAATAGTAGACTTTTAATGTTAAGTTTAATTACTGCTTCTTAAGCACGCTTGCACCACTTTGATTTAATATCTCAACTGAACTTCTACAGTCTGTAGAACATACATTGGAGTGACTTAGATAGGATTTTCAATCTAATTTCAATATTTAAAAAATTATGCAAAAAACAATAGGTAGAAATGGCCCCAGCACGTCAGTTGTTGGACTGGGATGTATGGGTATGTCGGATTTTTACGGCCCAGCCGATCGCAGCGAGAGCATTGCTACTGTTAAATTAGCGATTGAGTCTGGCATCAACCTCTTAGATACAGGCGACTTTTACGGAATGGGACATAACGAACTTTTGCTTCAAGAGTCTTTAAAAGGGATTGCTCGATCAAAGTATTTATTAAGTGTCAAATTTGGCGCCCAAAGAGACCCCAGCGGCGCTTGGCACGGATTTGATGGTAGGCCCGCAGCCGTCAAGACAGCACTGGCTTACAGCTTAAAACGATTAAATACTGACTATATAGATATCTACAGACCAGCTAGGCTTGATCCAAATGTTCCTATTGAGGAAACAGTTGGTGCAATAGCGGATATGGTTAAAGCGGGCTATGTAAAGCATATTGGATTGTCTGAGGTAGGAAGCGACACAATCAGGCGAGCTAGTGCTATACATTCTATTTGCGACCTGCAAATTGAATATTCACTTATCTCAAGAGGAATGGAGCAATCCCTACTCAAAACATGTAGAGAACTCGGGGTCGGGATTACGGCATATGGGGTGCTCTCTCGTGGACTTTTTGATCCTAAATGGGCAACAGATCGTATTACCAAGGGTGACTTTAGAAGTCATAGCCCTAGGTTTACAGGTGAAAATCTTGAAAAGAATTTGGCCGCACTTGAACCGCTTAGAAAAATGGCCCAAGCAAAGAGTGCATCTATTGCGCAGATTGCAATTGCTTGGGTACTGGCCAAGGGACATGACATTGTCCCCCTCATTGGTAGTAGACGGGTTGCTACCTTAAAAGACTCACTTAAGGCGTTGGATATCTTGTTAACGTCTGAGGAGTTGTTGTCCTTAGATGCGGCCTTCCCCTTAGGCGTCGCAGCAGGAACCCGTTATGCAGAGCCGATGATGTCACATTTAGATAGCGAAAGAGGATAGGCGGTTAAGGTGTTTAGACGTTGATCAATTAGACGTGAAGCCACTATTAACCAAAGATAATTCTCTTGAAAAAATCAAATTATGGCGTATCTTGTAATTCTGTTGTAAGTAAAATAGCGCTCTTTCCAAAGGAATAATAATGCAATTTCACATTGATGGTTTTAAGCCCGGTGATCCCGACGACTTCCCTGCGGCTCCTGGGCACAGAGCAGTTGGCTCCCCCCTTCCTGAAACTGTGGATGTGCTTATTGCAGGGTCAGGTCCAGCAGGGCTGTGCTTAGCTGCCCAACTCGCTCGGGTACCCCAGATCCGTACCGTGTTGGTTGAGCCCAAGACCGGACCTATGGAGAAGGGACAAGCGGACGGAATCAGTGTTCGTTCCATGGAGATGTTTCAAGCCTTTGGTTTTGCCGAGAAGGTCATGCGCGAATCGGTTTGGATCAATGAGACCACCTTTTGGGGGCCAGGACAACAGGACACACTCAAGCGTCTTGCCAGAGTTCAAGATGTGCCTGATGGAATCTCTGAGATGCCTCATGTACTTATTAATCAGGCTCGTGTGCACGATATGTTTTTGGACCTAATGCGCCGTTCACCTTCTCGTTTGGTGCCGGACTATGGATTGAAAGTCTTGGACTTGAGTGTTGATCCAAAAGCTACTGAATATCCCGTGACAGTTAGGCTGGAACATACAGCCCCCGGTCGTGAGGGGGAAATCACAAAGTTGCGCGCAAACTACGTCATTGGTTGCGACGGCGCACGTTCCAATGTACGCACAGCAATAGGTGGGGCTTTGCATGGTGATGCTGCTCACCACGCCTGGGGCGTGATGGACGTCCTTGCCGTAACTGACTTTCCTGATTGGCGTATGAAATCATTCGTGCGTTCGGAAAATGATGGAATCTTAATGGTCCTACCGCGAGAGGGCGGGCACTTGGTGCGTTTGTACGTCGAGCTAGATCGACTAGGTGAGGATGAGCGGGCCGCAGACCGAGGGATGGGTGCGCAAGACATCATCGCTAAGGCTCAGCGCATTTTTAGTCCATTCAAATTTGAGGTGAAGGAAGTTGTTTGGTGGTCAATCTATGAGATCGGGCACCGGTTAACCGATAAGTTTGACGATGTGCCTGCAGATCAAATAAAGTCGCGCACTCCGCGGGTTATGTTGGCGGGGGATGCATGTCATACACACAGCCCAAAGGCTGGTCAGGGAATGAATGTTTCTATGGGCGACGCTTTCAACTTGGGTTGGAAACTGGTTTCTGTTTTAACGGGGCGTGCTGAAGCTTCCCTACTTCATAGTTACTCGGGCGAGCGCAGGGCGGCTGCTCAGAGTTTGGTGGAGTTTGATCATAAGTGGGCGCGTGTTGTTGGTGCAAAAGTGCAAAGCGATACTGAGGAAGGTCTACCTGTAGTTGCTCGCGCATTCGTTAATAATTTACCATTTACATGCGGATTAACGATTCAGTATGAACGAAGCGTTCTAACTGAGGCGCCTACACACCAAAATTTAGCCACTGGTTTTGATGTGGGTAAGCGCTTTCACTCCGCACCCGTAGTTCGTTTAGCGGATGCAAAACCTATGCAACTGGGACACTGCGTTGATGCGGACGCACGTTTTCGCATCTTTATTTTTGCACCTAAAGGCGATACAGGTGCCCAAGGTGGATCAGTTGCATTACTGTGTGATTGGCTTGAAGAAGATCCGTCCTCTCCTTTACGCAGACACACTGCTGCGGGCGAGGATTTGGACGCTGTGATTGACGTAAGGGCAGTATTTCAACAAGAATTCCGTGATCTTGAATACGGATCTATGCCTACATTACTGCGACCTCATGTGGGGCGTTACAAACTATGCGACTACGAGAAAATTTTCTGTGCTGACTTAAAACGTGGCGAGGATATTTTTGAGTCTCGTGGTATTGACCGTGCTCAGGGTTGTATAGTTATAGTGAGACCTGATCAGTATGTTGGGCACATCCTTCCGCTTAGATCTAGGAAAGAGTTAACAGAATATTTCGCCCCAATTTTTCGGGTACGAGGGTGAGATACAGTGAATTATGGGGTCGAATTACTTCGGCGTAAGTGCTCTACATTACACAATTAATTTCCCCATCATTCGCAATGAAGACTTTGAAATCTAAATTAATTTTAGATTTTTTTGTCTCTCTATTTCCTCCAGAACCACAGTTGGCCATTTCTTTGGCGAATTAATCTTGAGTTGCTTGTTAATTTGTGTCTGACCATATATGACTTGAATGTCCTTGGGTTTGACAGCGAATTCCTTTGCAAGAAATTGAACTAAATAATCTGTAGCTTGGCCGTTCACTGGTTCCGCACTTACACTTACCTTTAGTTGATTGCCCTTGGCTTTTCCAATACACGTTTTCTTGGAGTTTGGGTTTCCAAGTACGTTGAGTATGAGAGTTGTTCCGTCCCAGTTGCAAAATGAGTCCATACCGTTATTTGAATGAGTAACAAACCCTTTAGAAGTAGTAGTTATTTTAATGGTTGCTGACCTGCATTTGTAGACCTCTTTACGATGAGCTCATCTGTAATACAACTTTGTATCTTAAGCTCTCAAAGCAATATGCAACTTGTGAGTTAAATATGTCAAACATGAAACTTCATTGTCACTCACCGGAAGTGTTAATACTAATAGACTGTGGTTATGAATTCTTCTAAAATTTTGTGGTTTTATAGCAAGCTGAAGTCAGCTATAGCCTGAGACAGTTTTAAATAGATGCACGATATTTCTAGGACCTGACCGTATGCAAAGTTTATCTAAAAAAATTTGGATATTCATATTCTTTATCATCACCCAAACGAATGTTTTTTCGCAGCCAATGGAGCGAACCATTGAGGAAATTAAAGCTGAGGCGCAATTCCGAGCTGAGAGGGGAGCTTATCCTATGGGCGGACTTGATCCTCAAGATGTGTCTCAAGCTTTATTGCTTATAAAAACTAGAGATAGGGATGACTGGGCTAATGGCTGGAGCCTCGTAGCTCAGAAATACATGAGTCAAGCTATTGGTGCAAAAAACGTGGAAGAAGCAGCGAGTCTGTATAAGCGTGCTTGGAGATTGTTCTATATGGCGCAGTGGCCAGTTCCTAATTCTTTAGGGAAACAAAACGCTTATGACAATGCTCTTAAGTCTTACGCCTCCTATGCTCAAACACTCAGTCCAGCTTTGAATGTAGTAAAGATTCCATTTGAGGGTAAATTCATTACAGGCTATCTTAGGTTACCCCAATCTTCAACCCCAGTGCCCCTGATTCTGGCTATTAGTGGGCTTGATAGTCGCAAGGAGACTGTTGCTGATAGCTACAACCAGGTTATCAGCAAAGGGGTTGGGTATTTTGCCGTTGACGGTCCAGGTACAGGCCAAGCTCCTATAAAGGTGAGTGCCAATGCAGAACGCATGTTCACTGCAGTGCTTGATTATTTACAAAAAATTCCACAAGTTGATCCCAACCGCATCATTGTCTCTGGGGTGAGTTTTGGGGGGTATTGGTCAGCTAAATTAGGCATTGTTGAAAAATCTCGTTTGTTAGGCTCCGTTTCTCAGTCCCCGCCCATTGATGAATTTTTCTCCGTTAAATTTTTACAAGAAAAAACACTCGGAAATAAAGAATACTTGTTTGATTTAGCGCCAGCCTTTGTTAACGTTTTTGAAGGGGCCGATTCGGTTGAAGATTTAAAGAGAATAATGCCAGGAATGTCTTTAAAAGCTCAAGGATTATTAGGTAAACAAACGGTACCCATGTTGGTTGTAGGCGGGGGCTTAGATACGCAAGTCCCCGTGTCTGATATAGAGCTTTTAATGCGAAGTGGAGATATGCCCAAGGAACTTTGGTTAAATCCCAGAGGAGGCCACCTGGGAAGAGAAATAAAGGGTTGGACTGATCCTGTCATATTCTCAAAAATCATTATTCCTTGGGAACTTAGGTTACTTGAGGATTCTAAGAAATCTGCGCCTTAAGGGCCCCTTGTAAAGTAAGCGCACGGGCTTCAGTCCTGAATTCAGAATGTTTAGATTAATTAATTTAAATATTTAATACTAATAATTCATCGTATTTTATATCTTTAATACTAAATAGTCGATTATTTAGTGGCAGGTAATTTGCTTATTTAGTTCAGACTTAAATAAGCAATAAATTATGACTGTAATTAACACGAATTACAACTCCATAGTTGCTCAATTGGCAATGTCGGCAACTGAGAAAAAGTTGTCCACGTCAATGCAGCAACTATCCTCGGGCCTCAAAATCAACTCCGCCAAAGATGATGCGGCTGGATTGGCTATCTCCAACCGGATGAGCACTCAAATCCTTGGACTTAATCAGGCCAATCAAAATGCAAACGATGCAACCAATTTAATTCAAACCGCTGAGGGTGCAGCCGCTAACATGACTGATATCACTCAAAAAATGCGTGAACTTGCCCTTGAAGCAGCAAACGGGACCTATACCGACGCGCAACGAGCGGATGCAGATCTGGAATTTCAGCAGTTAAAAAACCAAATTGTTAGTATTGCAAATACGACTGCATGGAACGGTATCTCTATTATGGACGGTACTCCTGGGACCAATATTGGAGAGTTACCGGCAATCAAAAATACATCACAGTTCCAACATACGAGTGGTACGACTCTTCCTGTAATGAACGATGGTGATTTAGTTATTAATGGTGTCAATGTAGGTCCATCTTTGAGTACAGACGATAAGGTATCTCCCGCAGGTAATGCCGCTGCAAGTGCAATTGCTAAGGCAGCAGCAATTAACCGCGTTACAAATTATCCAAATGGAACAACTCAAACCGGCGTTACTGCGGTTGTAAATCCTAATATTTACACGGGAACTGCAATGACTAATACCAATCTACTAACGGGTGGGCTGGTCATTAACGGGATATCGACGGCGATTTTTAGCACTTCTGTGAATGATCCTGCGGTTACGCGTGCCACAACAATCAGCGCTATCAATCAGCTAACTTCAGTAACGGGTGTAACCGCAGTTGATACAGGTTCAAATGCGCAGGGCATATCCTTGGTGGCACAGGACGGTAGAAATATTGAGGTGCAGTTCAATACCCAAGCGAATGCTGGTGATTTCTCGCGTGCTGTAGGAATTAAACCTGGGGATCAAAGCTCTACTATTTCTCTTGAAACAAATTCAAATGTAAATATTAAACTCACAAGTGCAGCAAACGGAATTATTGCCAATTCGGGATTCTCTGCGGCGACCTTTAATAAAAATCAATCCATTTATAACGTACCAAGCAGGGCAGTCGCTGCAGCCGGTACTCCTACCTTTGGACTCCAGCCAGGAGATCTTGTGATTAATGGAGTTCCTATCAGGGAGACCAGGAATTCGGATGATAATTTATCAAGCTCAGTTGCTATTAGCGGTAATCCAGCGGCTAGTGCAATCGCAGTCTCTAATGCAATCAATGACAGCTCATCGCTCACAGGTGTAAGTGCCGTGGCAACAGCAGCAACAGTGGCGGGAAGTTCTACCCAAACGGATTCAGCTGTCAGTGGAAATCAGGCCTTGTATATCAACGGGGTTCAAGTTAATGTGAACCTCACGCAAGGAGAGGCGATCACCAGCAGACTTAATAACGTGATGAGCGCTATCAACCAACATTCATTTACCACGGGCGTCACTGCGAATGAGAACGTTGACAACTCCGGTCTAACGCTCTCCTCTGATGGTAGAAATATTTCGACATGGTTTGATTCAAATGTTGGCGGACTATTTGCATCAAGTTTTGGATTGGGGGCCTTTAATCAGCCCACACAAATCAACTATGTTAATTTTGAAGGTGATTCACCTGGGCAACCTGTTCAGGCAAACGTGAATATTAACGGAATTAATATCCAATCTGCCCCATCTTCCCTGGGCGGGGATGTGGTTAATAATTTAGCATCTGCGATACAAAATGCTATAAATAACGGACATTTGCCGAACATTTCCGTAACTACCAACGGAACTCATTTGCAGATTGCTTCAACTGTACCTGGCACAGTTTTCAGCATGGGGGATATTAGCTTTACGGGTTCAGGCTCTAGTTCAGGCATTAGTGCGACAGTAACCCAGTCAATGGAGAATCAAACTTCGTCTAACGGCGTAACAGGTATCCCTAATGCAACTGCTTCATCAAATAACGCGCAGACTGTTTACGGTGGTATACAACTCACGGCTCAAAATCAAACGATTCCAAAATCAACGAATGTAGAGGCACTGCAAGATATTCCCACGCCTGCGCCGCCGGCTCAAATATCAATTGGAACGGGTACCAATGGTTTTAATCAAAACAGTCAATTCTCCAATCTTGGCTTTCAGGTTGGTAACTTTGGGGGGCAAGCACTCAGTTCTCAAATAACAAATCAAGTGGGCAGACTAACATTTCAAGTTGGATCTGAACAAAACCAAATAATTATTATTGATTTGCCCAACTTCGGCGCAAATGGGACCGTTACTGGTGCTTTAACACATGATGCTGGTTTACCCAATAACTTAAGGACCGAGAATATTGCTACCCAACAAAATGCAAGTAATGTTCTCTCAGTGATCGATACGGTTATTGGCAATCTAAGTGCTTATCAGTCCGTAATGGGCGCAAAAATGAACCGCCTTACCTACACTTCCAATAACCTAACTACAGAGACTACAAATCTCACTACATCTGAGAGCGGGGTCAAAGATACCGACTACGCAAGCACCAGTTCAAATTTGGCAAAGTATCAAATCATCCAATCCGCAGCGAATGCCGTTTTGGCCCAAGCCAATACAAGCCAGCAGTCTGTTTTGAAACTTTTATCAGCTTAGTGAATTCTGCGTAGCGTTTGCTTGATTTCTTAGGTTTAAGGAATTAATTAATAGTACTTAAGTAATAATATAGGGTTCCAGTTAGGCTTCTTCAATTGCACCTATTAATATTAACAATCGGCAGGTACTTCATTCTTTTCTATAATCGACCTCAATGAGTAAATCTCATTCAATAGCTTTTATCAATCACAGAAAGGAAAACTATGTCAATCATTAACACCCATATTCAACCCTTTAAAGCACAAGCTTTTCACAACGGTAAGTTCATTGAAGTGTCTGATTCATCATTTAAAGGCAAATGGTCAGTCATGATTTTTATGCCTGCTGCATTTACATTTAACTGCCCAACTGAAGTAGAAGATGCTGCTGATAACTATGCGGAATTCCAAAAGGCAGGTGCAGAAGTTTATATCGTCACAACAGACACACACTTCTCACACAAAGTTTGGCACGAGACTTCACCTGCAGTGGGCAAAGCTAAGTTCCCATTGGTTGGTGATCCAACTCACCACTTGACCCGCGCATTTGGCGTGCACATTGAAGAAGAAGGACTGGCTTTACGCGGAACCTTCATCATTAATCCAGAAGGCGTGATCAAAACTGCTGAAGTGCATGACAACGCAATTGCTCGTGATGTAAAAGAAACATTGCGTAAGCTCAAGGCTGCGCAGTATGTTGCCAATAATCCAGGTCAAGTTTGTCCTGCTAAATGGAATGAAGGCGCTAAGACACTTACACCTTCGCTCGACTTAGTTGGCAAGATCTAACCAGTTCTTCCGCTTAAAGGGGTTGTCATCAGCCCCTTTTGTCGGAAATCTTGCAATTTGTAATCGTTAAAGCAATGGTTACAACTATCAATTCCCATTAAAGATCAATTTCACTCATAAGGAGTCATCATGTTAGATGCACAAATGAAAACGCAGTTACAGGCCTACTTGCAAAACTTGAGAAGTCCTATTCATCTGATTGCCTCACTTGATGAGAGTGAAAAAAGTCTTGAATTACGAACACTGCTAACCGAAATCGCAGATCTCTCAGATCATGTCAGCTTTGATGACTCTGGCACAGACGCTCGTAAGCCTTCCTTTGTCATTGCTCCCAAGGGAAGTACAAAGGGAGTTCGCTTTGCAGCGATTCCTATGGGACATGAATTTACTTCCCTAGTCCTTGCTTTGCTATGGACGGGTGGGCACCCACCAAAAGTAGAGGCAGAAGTTATCGAGCAAATTAAAGCGCTCGATGCAAAGATGAAGTTTGAAGTCTACATGTCCCTGTCTTGCCATAACTGCCCAGACGTGGTGCAAGCTGCAACGCTAATGGCGATCCTGAATCCAAACATTGAGACGACAGTCATAGACGGCGCGTTAAATCAAGCTGAAGTTGAAGCCCGCCAAGTTATGGCGGTCCCAATGGTCTACATGAATGACACGGTTTTTGGATCTGGACGTATGAGTTTGGAGGAAATTATCGCTAAGGTCGATACAAACTCAATTGAACGTGAGGCAATAAAAATTAACAAAAAAGAGGCCTTTGATGTGCTGATTGTTGGTGGAGGCCCAGCAGGCGCAGCTTCAGCAGTGTACGCAGCAAGAAAGGGACTAAAGGTAGGTGTTGCTGCTGAGCGTTTTGGCGGACAAGTTAACGATACGATGGGGATTGAGAATTACATTTCTGTTTTGGAAACAGACGGTCCCAAATTTGCTGCCGCCCTAGAAGCCCAGGTTCGCCACTATGAGGTAGATATCATGAATTTGCAACGAGCCGTAAAGGTTATACCTGCAAAGGAAGTAGGTGGATTGATACAAGTTCATATGGCTAATTCTGGGGTTTTAAATACACGTAGTCTTATCTTGTCTACAGGAGCAAGATGGCGTAATGTGAACGTACCCGGCGAGCAAGAGTATAAGAATAAAGGAGTAGCCTATTGTCCACATTGTGACGGTCCGCTTTTTAAGGGCAAACGTGTCGCCGTCATCGGCGGCGGTAATTCAGGAGTAGAAGCAGCGATCGATTTAGCAGGTGTTGTAGAGCACGTTACATTGATTGAATTTGCAGATGCCTTAAAAGCAGATGCGGTTTTAGTGACAAAGCTTAGGAGCATGCCTAATGTTGAAATTAATGTTAACGCTCAAACCACCGAGATAACGGGTGATGGACAAAAAGTCAATGGACTTCGTTACAAGGACCGTGCTACTCAAAAGGAGCATACCGTAGCTTTAGAAGGGGTCTTTGTTCAAATTGGATTGGTACCCAACACTGAGTTTTTAAAAGATACGATCAATTTGAGTAAGTTTGGTGAAATCGTCATTGATGACAAATGTCATACTAATTTGCCTGGAGTATTTGCTGCTGGTGACGTAACTACGGTTCCTTATAAGCAAATTGTTATTGCCGCCGGAGAGGGTTCCAAAGCAGCGCTTAGTGCGTTTGATTATTTAATTCGTACGCCTGAGCCTGTGTTGAACAAGGAAGTAGAGACTGTTTAATTTCGTAAAACTCGGAGAGACCGAGTTTTACGAATATTTGTCTGCAAAATACTTTTAGTAACTCTAAGTCAAATGCATTTTAATTCTAAAAAGTGCTCCATTAGAAACATTCAAATTCTCAAGTGTACCGCCGTGATGGGTCACAATATGTCTGCATAACCAAAGACCAAGTCCCATACCGGTTCCTTTTGATTCTGATAACAGTTCAAATAAATCATCTTGGCGATTTGTTGCTATGCCAACACCGTTATCATATACGTCAAGGTGAACAGTCCTGCCTTCTAAATTAACGGTCAACTTAATAAATTTATTTTGATTGTTTGAATTGGTTAGCGAGAAAATCGAATTGTTGATTAAATTCAAAAATACCTGCTTGATCTGACTTGGTACGCAATTAATTTGAGCATCATACTTAAGGTCAAGGTTTAATTCTATTTGATGCTTGTTTAATTCAGGCTCAATAATTGTTACAACTTCTTGAATTAAACTATTAATTTTAATTGGATAGTATTCAGTCTCTTCATTTAGAAAAATTGAGCGAAGGGATTTAATTATTGCAGACGCCCTCGTATTATCTTTTTGTAAGGAGGCCAGAATTTCTTTGAGTGCTTCAGGCCTTAAGTCGTTGCTTTCAATTTGACGAGTAAGGAGTTGAATGTTTAAATTGCTCGCTCCCAAAGGTTGGTTGAGTTCATGAGCGATGGACGCTGCGAGTGCTCCCGTAGATGCAGTTTTATTTGCAATTGATAGGCTGTATATTAGTTTATTTTGCTCTTTCAAAAGTTGATTAATCCTTTCATTTTCTAGTTCAAAGCGGTGATTGGAAATGGAAACTATCTCAGTCCAATAGCCTGCTATTGCAATGAAAGAAAGTGTATTCATCACCAATTGCCAAAGCGTAACAAAAGTTAAAATAAGTGGAATTTGCTCAACTTGCCGGATAGAAAAGGCTGTAAAAATCAAAATTGAAACACGAGAAAATGCAAGTAATAATTCAAAGGTGGTGGCATATTTAAGATATTTAATTTGTTTCGATGCGATTTCATTTTTATAAATATTTAATTGATGAATTTGTATAATGTAGAAAATTGAAATTAAACCGCACATGAAAATAGTGCGAGTTTCAAAGTCAAAGTTTTGACGTAAATAGTCAAAAGTCGGCATAAATAAAATAATTGAGACCAGGCTGGACTGCTTCATTACCTTACTAACCGTTGAATTTAAAGATATACAAAAGAGCATCTGCAGGAGTGATGCAATATAAAAAAGTGTATTTGCAATGGTGAATATGAATGCAGGCCTTTTAACGTCTGTTATGTAGAATACCCCCGCGCTAAATATAAAAAGCCCCAATACGCTTAACGCTAATGAGGACGTCCAGTATTTGCTCTCTAGCGTAGATATATGGTTATGCTTGTAATGATAAACACCCAGTAAAAGTCCCAGTTGAACTGTACCCAATATTAGAAAATAAAGTGCTATTTGAAGTTTCATTATGAATCTTTATTAAAAAACGCCTATTGGCTTCATGCTTAGTCTTTTTATCCCAACTTAAATCCAGTAATGGGTAAGGACCAATTTGGAGAGAATAAATGTTGAAAGGGGTAGTTAGAGTACAACTAAAGACGTATTAAATAATGAAATATTCTCCGTATGATCATAATCCTAAATGTTACTTTCGACAAAGGTATCCACAAGCCTCTTGAACTTGGTGTCTGAAAATCTAACTCAATTATTTTCAACGAATTTAGCTGTTTTTTAGCTACTGCAAATACATTAATTTTGAAATGAAATCAGGGGGTAAAGTCTAAATGTTGAGTCTGTATTTAGATTAAGTCCAAGAATTTACATGAGCATCTCATCTAATCATACAAAAGTATTAATAAAGGCCGTGCAAAATTCTGCCTTGAGAGGCTGGTATTCACAAGGTTGCTTCTTAGAGGACTCAAAGGCCGAAACACTTGGGGGTGACATTTGCGAATCATTGCCAGCAGGATCTAAGGTCGTTCATAGTGGTTGGCGTACACCTAGGACATATATCAAGTCATTGCAAAGCTTGGGATACAGCCATAACTTCACAAAAGCGCGCAATATATTTGAAATGTCGATTAAATCATTTTGTCAGCGAAAACCAATCAAGTGGAGTTCTAATATTGCCAATGGGGGAGTGGTATCAAAAAAAAGTCGAGCCCTGCTTAATTGGATTGCTCACTTCGATCAGCAGAGTAAAGGTTGGCCAGTTCTAATTGCATCAGCACTGATCATATGGGTTGCGAAAGGTTGTGAGATCTTATTTGAGACCATGATTAGCTCAAATATCTTCTCATATGAAGGAAAAAAATGAGGTTATTATGAGTAATAAAAACAAAGGCCACGTCTATATTATTGATGATGATTTGGAGATGAGAAACTCGCTCGCCAGATCTCTTGGTTTCATCGGGTACGATGTTTATACGTATTCAGACCCTAAAGACTTTTTGAATATAAATGAAATATATAAGCCTGCTGTTATATTACTTGATATGCGTATGAAAAATGTGTCAGGACTTGATTTTCAAATTCAATTAATTGATAAAAAGATTTCAACCCCCATAATTTTCATTAGCGGGGAGAGTGATAAAAATGAAATTATTCAAGCCATGAAAAATGGGGCTGTAGATTTCTTACTGAAACCCTTTGACCTCAACACAATTGAGAAATCTGTAAGCCAAGCACTTCAAAAGAGTAAAAATCAGGCCGCAGAAATCGAATTGCGTAATATATATATTGAGAAGTATGAGTTATTGACTCCTCGGGAAAAGGAGGTTTGTCTACTTTTGGTTGAGGGACTCAAAATAAAAGAAATATCGGATACTTTGGGTGTGACGATCGCAACACTTAAAATTCACAAGGCGCGTGTCATGAAGAAAATGGGGACCACTTCAACCCCAGTACTTTTAAGAATGATTGATGCCATAAAAGATATTATCTAATTCTTGAGATTTGCTACTTCATCGAAATTGTTACAGATATTTAAGTTAAGAAATTATTTTATCCAGGTGAATGATCTCATTAATCACACGCTTTAACTACTTTATCCGATAAAAAGTTATTGGTTAAAACTCGGATTACTAAATAAAGCTTTCTCGGTTAAACTCCGTATGAGTCCTATTAGATTAAGGCTGTGCAAAATGCTTATAAAGTATGAGTATCAACTCAATCACTTTTAAGCACTATTAGAACGAGTCGTTAAGAGCGAAATTTCATTTCCTTTAGTCTTTGGTGCGGCTTAGTCAACCAAAGAGAATCCAACTTTGATAGAAACGGAACCAAATGAAAAGATTTGAAGGCAAAGTTGCCATCGTAACGGGTGCTGGTTGTGTTGCAGCTGGTTGGGGTAATGGGCGAGCTATGGCGGTTCGACTTGCGGAGGAGGGGGCTAAGGTTTTTGCAGTTGATCGCGATCCAGCCAGGTTGCAGGAGACTCTTTCCTTGGCGGGAGATGCAGCAAAGGAAATAACGACATTTGAATGTGATGTAACTAGCGCCAAAAGTGTACAAGATATGGTCAGTAGTTGTGTGGCAAGGCTAGGCACAGTTGATATCTTAATCAACAACGTCGGTGGTTCAGCACCTGGCGGACCTGTGGAAATGTCTGAGGAGGTTTGGGACAGTCAAATTGCTTTTAATTTAAAAAGTGTGTTTTTGACGTGTAAATATTCGCTGCCCCTCATGATTGCCAAGCGACACGGGGCGATAGTCAATGTTGCATCTACTTCAGGTGTTCGCTGGACTGGGAGTGCGCAAGTAGCATACGCCGCTTCCAAGGCAGGTGTGATCCAGATGTCTAAGGTAATGGCGGTTCAGCATGCTGGTCAAGGTATACGAGTAAATACCGTAGTGCCTGGGCAATTGCATACGCCAATGGTTGAGTTTCGCTTGGCTAAGCAACGCTCTGGTGGTGATGTCGACGCTTTGCTTGCTCAACGTGTCAAGCGCATTCCGCTTGGTTTTATGGGGGATGGACGTGATACTGCGAGTGCTGCTTTGTTTTTAGCTAGTGAGGAAGCTCAGTTCATTACAGGGACTGAAATCATGGTCGATGGTGGTATGAGTGTTCGTTGCGATTAATCAATTTTGAGAGTTTAAAAGTGAAAATTAAAAATATATCATTGTTATGCCTCTTGCTCTGCTTGATGCAATTGGTGAATGCTCAGCCAGTTAAAAAGCCGGTGAGAATTATTGTTGCATTTGCCGCCGGAGGACCCGTTGATTTTGTTGCTAGAGCAATAGCCGATCCACTGGCAAAAGAATTAGGCCGGGTAGTGTTAGTCGAAAATAAACCAGGAGCAAGTGGCGCTATTGGAGCAGCCGAAGTCATCCGCTCAGAGCCTGATGGCGATACCATGTGGATTACAAGTGTAGGTGCGGCTGCAATTAATCCTGCACTATTTGAGAAGATGTCATATGATATGACCAGGGACTTTTCCCCTGTCTCCTTGGTCGTAAATAACGTCGAACTTTTTGTAACCAATACGAAAAACCCTGCAAGCGACGCCGCACAGTTTATTGCAGCAGTAAAGGCTAGAAAAGAAACTACTGCAATTGGATCCTCTGGAACTGGAAGCATTCCTCATTTAGCCATGTTGCAACTTCAGGACTCAACAGGTACAGACCTTTTACATGTCCCATACAACGGAATGGCGCCAGCGCTGACAGATCTCATGGGTGGGCAAGTAGATGCGGAATTTGCAGACGTTCCTGCCGTCATTAACTATGTGAAAGGCGGTCGACTAAAGCCACTTGCCATAGCTTCCAAGCACCGAATATCGCAACTCCCCGAGGTAAAAACCTTTGAGGAGCTTGGGATTAAGGCGGTTGATTCAAATAATTGGTACGCCATCTTTGTTTCTGCTAAAACACCACGCCCTGTAATTGATCAATTAAATAAAAATATCAAGAAAGTATTAGAGCTTCCAGCTACTATTTCAAAACTTGAGCAATCTGGTACTGAGCCCAAATGGTCAACTCCTGAAGAGTTGGCGACGCTTTTGAAGGCCGACACTCTTAAATGGGCTAAATTAATTAAGGCTAAAAATATCAAGGTTAATGAATGAGTACAGATCACATCCGAGTTCCGCTTGTAAAACCAGGAACGATTCCGAAATTAAATGCAATTGAATCCAGAATCATGGCCGAGCGAGGCCGAATTTCATTGCTATATCAAGTCCTTTTAAACAGTGAACCGATTGCCGCAGGGTGGGAGCAAATGTTAACTGCAGTTAGAAATAAGACTGCAGTACCGCCAAGCCTGAGAGAGTTAATGATTTTAAGAGTAGCAGTTTTAAATCATGCTGAGTTTGAGTTTGAGGCACATATTCCGCATGCTTTGAAAGCAGGCGTGAGCCAAGAGAAAATTGACTATATCAAATCGATCGATCTCAGCGAGCTTTTTAGTGAAGAAGAGCGATTACTTCTGCAACTAACCGACCACATGACTCTGAATGTCACAGTTCCAGAAGAACTCATGATGAGCCTAAGTGCACACTATAACCCTCAAGAGGTCGTAGAAATAGTTGCAACTGTTGCTGCTTACAACATGGTTTCAAGATTTTTAGTTGCACTTAATATTTCACACTAATAAAGATTTATTTTAAATGTCTTCAACTGATCCTAAAGCTATTCAAGTCCGGACTTACCTTGAAACTCCATCACCAACTAAACTCACTTTGCCCGCGAACGCTTGTGATTCACATGTCCATGTGTTTGGACCACAAACTAGGTTTCCCTATGACACTCAGAGCAAAATTACCCCGTTGGACGCACCTAAGGAGAAACTTTTTGCGTTGCACCGAAAGTTAGGAATTCAGCGCTGCGTCATCGTTCAATCCGTTGTTCACGGCTTAGACAATACCGTTGTTGAAGACGCTATTCAATCTGGGGGTGGAAATTATTTGGGAATTGCATTAGTACCAATAAATGTTTCAGATTTAGAGCTGAGAAGACTTGCTGACAAGGGATTTAGGGGCATCAGGTTTAACTTTATGAAGCATCTCTCTGGCCTAGCTAGTGTGGATCAAGTCATAGCGTTGTCGCCTAGGCTAGCAAATTTTGGTATGCACCTACAAGTACATTTCGAGAGTGCGTTGGTGCACGAATTAGGCCCAGTTCTTGTCAAAAGTAGCGTTCCCGTCGTGATCGATCATATGGGAAGGGTCGACGCGCGAAAGGGCTTAAATCACCCAGATATCCAGGCGTTGATGGAACTATTAGAGCGTAGGGATATTCACGTAAAGGTGAGTGGTATTGACCGTATTGATGCTGACTCGTTACCGGCTGATCGATATGCCGCAGGAGTGCATATAGCGCGTACTTTGGTGGATAGATTCCCTGAACGTTGCTTATGGGGTACTGATTGGCCACACCCAAACCATACTCATATTCCAGATGACGGAGCATTAGTTAATGCATTACCGCAAATTGCGACAAGCCCACAAGTGTTGGAGCAAATTCTTGTTCATAATCCTCAGGCTCTGTATCATTTTTAGGATGAGTTTTAGAGAGTATTTTGAAAAACTTTTCAGATTCACCCTAACAGTTCATGGAGACCATTCATGCGAATCAATAACGTCAAAAAAATTTGGCAAGAGGGCAAGCCCGCCGTTGGTGCTTGGTTGTCTATTCCAAGTGGCTTTGCTGCTGAGGTGATGGCGCATACGGGAGTCGATTGGTTGTGTATTGATATGCAGCATGGATGCATTGATTATTCAGATGTTGTACCCATGTTGACAGCCATTTCAACTACCTCTGTTACGCCATTTGTTCGTGTGCCTTGGAACGAGCCCTCTGTGATTATGAAAGTTCTTGATGCCGGTGCTTACGGTGTAATTGTTCCTATGGTTAACAACCGAGCTGAAGCTGAGAAAGCGGTTGCAGCTTGTCGTTATCCTCCAGCAGGTATCCGTAGTAACGGTCCAAATAGAGCTCTTCTGTATGGGGGGGCGGATTATCAACAAAATTCAAACTACGAGTTGGCTTGCGTGGTCATGATAGAGACCCTTGAGGGGATTAAAAATATGGAGGAGATCGTCTCTACACCTGGTGTTGACGCCGTATATATCGGTCCTACTGACTTGGCCTTATGTTTAGGTCTTCCTCCAGTTATGGACAACGATGACCCAAAGCATGTTGCGGTTGTCAATAAAGTGCTTGAAACTTGTAAGCGACATAATGTGATTGCAGGGATTCATACAGGC
Organism: uncultured Burkholderiales bacterium; assembly: GCA_903896615.1. Classification (GTDB taxonomy): domain Bacteria; phylum Pseudomonadota; class Gammaproteobacteria; order Burkholderiales; family Burkholderiaceae_C; genus Limnohabitans. The sequence continues at coordinate 3,637 of CAITYM010000055.1, read as the reverse complement.
AGCTCAAAATTTACACAACGCTTTATTGACCAGGGGTTTCAAATGGTAATGCTAGTTGCAGATCGATCTGCAATGTCAAGCTTTGTAAAATTAGAGGTTAACCGATTAACGGGATGGACTCCTGCAAAGCCTTAAACGGCTAAACCGCTTGCTGAATATTTATTCAAATTGAAATTTTCTAGTTAATCCTTCTTGTTTAGTTACGGGCGTAATAAAAGTTATGTTACTCGGAAGTAAGCTTTTATAATTAAAAATCATTTGAATTTCATAGAAGTATTTAGTCTTGGCTGGGTAGACTAAATTTCGGTTGTTAAAATTCTAATTTTTCGATACGTTTCATTTTCCAATTCAAAATGTCAATCCATACACTCAAGCATTCTGCCTATCGACTCACTCATCATCCATTATTTCAACATTTGATGATCGTATTAATCGTGATCAATGCTGTACTGCTTGGTATGGAGACAAGTCCGTATATTATGGATAGGTTTGGGGAGACCATACACATATTGGATCACACCATTTTGGGCGTTTTTGTGGCTGAACTTTTGATGATGATCTTCGCTCGGGGCTTGAACTTCTTTAAAGACCCATGGTGCATTTTCGATTTTATTGTTATAGCTATTTCTTTTGTTCCAGCCTCGGATTCGTTGTCAGTGCTTCGATCATTAAGAGTTTTGCGAGTTCTGCGTTTGATCAATAAAGTCGCTAGCATGAGAAAAGTAGTTCGAGGATTGCTCAACTCACTGTCTAGCTTAGGATCAGTGCTTGGTCTTTTATTAGTTGTTTTTTATGTATCCTCTGTTGTTGTAACTAATATCTTTGGATCTAGCTTTCCGGATTGGTTCGGCGACCTTGAGCACAGCCTATTTACATTATTCCAAGTGATGACGCTTGAGGGTTGGGCTGGAGATATTGCAAGACCCGTTATGGAGAAGTATCCCTATGCGTGGGTATTTTTTCTCTTCTTTATACTTTGTGCAACATTTGTTGTTGTTAATCTTTTTATCGCTGTCATCGTTGATTCATTGTCTGCGAGTAACCAAGATAGTAAATCGTCAACTGATATTGAAGAAATTAAACATGAACTGAGTGATTTGAAATCACTCATAATCCAGCAGCAAGAACTTATTTCCAAAATATCAGAAAAAATATCTTACAAATAATTAGTCGCCCATTTTATCTTACTGATATGGTTCGTGCTCTGATGATTAGGGCTGTGCGAGTCCTATGTGTATTTTCTTTTATACGAGTTTTCTACTGTTAATCATTAACTCAAAGAATTAATGTATGGATTCAGTTACCTTCGTAACAAAGAAAACTGTCGCTATATTTCTACATCACCCTACCTGCTCAACCGATTCTGTGAATGGAATTATTAAAGCATTAGATTCAAAATATTCAATCAAGATCTGGACCAAATATAGAGTAGCTGAGGATTTTTTTGATTCTGTAGATTTGATTATTTTCCCAGGCGGTGATGGCGATTCAAGTGCTTTTCAGCAAGTCATGAAATATAACAAGGCGCATGTCGTGAGCTTTGTCCGAAAGGGTGGTAAGTTCTTAGGTATCTGTATGGGCGCTTACTGGGCGGATCGTTATTACTTTGATCTTTTAAAGGAAACCCGCGTTGTTCAGTACATCAAAAGAAATCGTGCAGATATCAAGTCCTCATATGGAACGACTGCACCTGTAACGTGGCGTGGACAAGAACAAAGAATGTACTTCTACGACGGCCCGACATTTGTTGGCGGTGATTTTGAAGTGGTTGCGACCTACGCAAATGGAGATCCAATGGCAATTGTTCAAGGATCTATTGGACTTATCGGTTGTCATCTAGAAAGTGAGTCCAATTGGTATCAAAAAAAATACATGCAACCACATTGGCATGAAGCAAGGCATCACGTGTTATTGAGCGCATACATCAGTGATTTTTTATTAGAAAGTCGACAATTAAAATTGTTTTAAAGTGATATAAAAATTCAGTATGGCGAATGCTGTTGACATTTGATCTTACTTTAGATGAGTAAAAGTAATTTGTACTTTCACAATCAGCTGCCTAAGGATCAGTGCTAAGCCTCTTCTTTGACTCTATTGATGATACCCATCCTCATACCAGTCCCGTTTCATTTGTAAATCAATAACCGCCTCAGCCCATATTTCTGATGATTAATATTAGTTTACTCTTGATTTCATTTTTGATTTTTTTCTGCGCTAGACTCTCGATTTAGGCACTCGTTAGCAGCTTTTTAAATTAAAGGACAATGGAGCAAAGCGCAAAACGCAAAACAAATCCACCAACGCTTTGGTTCTTGACTAGCAAAAACAAGCCCCGTTTACTGAAAATTTCGTGTATACAAATTGGATACACAGTTGAGTTGACATCAGCCTTTAGCCCAAATAAAACAGAGATCAATATCTACAGCCGACACGGCTAAACGGTATCCCCAGTAGGGGGTGTAAAGGGCGAACCTTTAGGAGAAATCATGACTACAAACAAAATTGAAAGCACTACATATGCCTTGGAGAATAGAGATTTAGGCGCGAGCGCAGAGTCTCTTGGTGTTGCAAGTGCAGAACATGAGTTTGTCTAGGATCGCGCACTTGATTTGCAGTCCATATCGATACAGTTGCCAATGCTACTTATTGATTAATACAAGCCAATAGCTCATTTTCACGTAGTGGGTTACCCGCCTCTCATGCAAGACATCTTGGCGCGCTTTGTACTGGGAGCTTTGCAGGAAATACTGCAGGTGCAAATAATCCAAGCTAAAGCTGCGGTAACTGCTCTACTTGTTGCATCTGTCAAGACGGCCTCAGCTAGGCTTGTAACTTCGAAGTCTGCAGAGCGGAAAGTACAGGGAAATGCTGCCTAATTCATTTTAAAATCTAGGCTACTTATGTCCAATAGCCCTTTACTCAAGTAGATCTTTAGTACGCGCGGGTTAAATCCATCAGGAAACAACAGTAAAAAAATACACATTTATTTCAAATAAATGACAATGTAACTATAAGTGGCTAGAATCAGATGAGTACGAATTTGTAGTTATTCTTAATTTATAAATATCAGGTTTGGAGAATATTCATGGACATGAGCCGCAGACAATTCTTCCGTGTAAGCAGTGCTGGATTGGTTGGGTCAAGCCTCGTTGCGCTTGGTTTCTCACCAGTACAAGTACTTGCTGAGGCTAGAAACTTCAAATTATCCAAAACGACTGAGACGCGTAACACGTGTACCTATTGCTCAGTCGGGTGCGGAATTATCATGCACAGTCTTGGCGATAAAGCCAAGAATGTTATATCAAGTATAGTTCATATAGAGGGAGACCCTGATCACCCTGTTAACAGAGGGACTTTGTGTCCTAAGGGTGCTGGACTGTTAGATTTTGTCCACAGCCCAAGCCGGCTCAAGTACCCAGAGGTCCGTGAGGCAGGATCCAATGAATGGAAGCGTGTTTCATGGGATGAGGCCATCGGGCGTATTGTGAAGCTCATGAAGGCAGACAGGGATGCTAATTTCCAGGCTCAAAATCCAGACGGTATGACTGTTAACCGTTGGCTCAGCACTGGGATGCTTTGTGCATCTGCATCTTCAAACGAAACCGGATACCTAACTGCTAAGGCTATGCGCTCGACG
>CAITYM010000054.1 GCA_903896615.1 uncultured Burkholderiales bacterium | reverse complement strand
CTCTGCGGAATAAGTTCTTCGCCGGCGTCCACCGGTCTTTAAGGGTTCCAAGATAATGTCCATTTCTCCACCTAAATAAGTGGAGTAGAAGATACTATCGAATGGCTTTTAGCTCAAGGGTGAGTTTACGCAACGCTTACCCTAAAGGGGTCAAAATCAATCCTAATCTTTTGGCAACGTTTGAGAAGTTTTGGGATAGGGGGTATGAATCAGTAACTGCAGATAAACATTTACGTGCAATAACTAAAGAAGAAATTTTAAGAATCAAGGAAACACAAGTTGACACTCTGGGGACGCATAATTTTTTATTTTATGAGAAAGGTAAGAAACCAATTTAATTGAACTTGTGACTTAATAATTTATATTATTTTTTAATTTGCCAATGCAGGTTTCACTGATAACAAAAAGAACGCAATTAGTTTCATGCTGTTTTAGAATTGAAAACATACAATCGTGTAAAGTAAGTAAATACATTACAGATTCTAAGAGCGATAATAAGCGGCATTAGAAATATGTAGCAACTAATTTCTAATTTGCTTGAAACATTACTGTATACTTTTAAGTCAGCTATCGATCTGTAAAACACTCTTGCTAATATATAAAAGGGTTTGAATACGGCAATTCTTTTGTTTTTTTCTTTGTAATCGCCTGCATTATTTGAGTGAATTCTCTTGAACAGCGTTGCAGTATTTATAGATCTAATACTAACTCTTGATAGTAGATGGTATAAAAATAGCATATCTGCACCATATACATTTAATCCAAAAAGTGCAAAGAAATTTTGATCTATGCATGATTTGGGAAAAATTCCATATATGGGATTTGCCTTACCGTAAAAATCGGATTCGACGAAATACTTAAATCGCCTTATAAAAGGCGATCCATGGTATTGCAATTTTCTTTCATTAACTGGATTCCGAGTTTGAAGCCCGCCATCATCTATTGTTTGTACTTGTCCGTAGGCTAAGCAATGTTCTTTTAGAGACAATGGGTATAAAGACTTTATCCAGTCTTCACTCCAAACGTCATCTGCTGCGGCCCACATAAAGAATGGGCCATTGGATTGATTGAAGACGTATTCAAAATTGGCAACAGCGCCAATGTTGGTTTTTTGTCTTGAATATTTTATTCGACTGTCTATGAGCACAAATTCGTTACAAATCGTTTGTGTTTGATCGGTTGAAGCGTTGTCAGAAATTATTAATTCAAAATTTCCAAATGATTGATTAATTAATGATTCGATGGCTAATTTGATATATTTTTCACCGTTGTAGACGGGCATACCAATGCTTAGTTTCGGGAAATCTAACCCTGGATCAGTTGTGAAAAGTTCTGCTGTCATTATTTTTTATTTATGTATGCTTTTACTAAATATAGTAAGGTGGGGCGAATCTTTGATGAAGACAGAGAACATACGGTTAATGAAGTTAGAAAAGTTATTAAAATCCAAAAAAATTGAAATAGTTGATTTCGTCCTTCAGGTTCTAATAAATATGATGTTCCGATTACTAAGATTGCTGTTGTTAGCGGTATGCATAAGTCGTTCAGATACCACGCTCTTTTCTCTTCGTGGAGGATGTTGTTGAAAATAAACTGGGCGCTTATAAGAATGTATCCTGTATTGAGTAATATCCAGATATAGGCGACTCCGATAGCACCATAAATCGGAGCTATTATAAATATTGCTGGAATGATAACAAGGACTGAAATGCTGTTTATTTTAATAGATAGCCCTGTTTGGCCATATGCTAATTGTGTTTGATAAGGTATCCACATTAGACCATTTAGCAGATTTCCAATGGTCAATAGGCGGACCAAGATCAAACAATGGTTAACAATGACGATATCTTGTGACCAAATTAAGAGTATCTTATCGCAAAAAAATATCAATAAAAAAGCAAGACTTCCCATTGAAACAGTAATAAGTTGTGCGAATTTGTGAAATCTATCTTTAAGATGTTCTAAGTCATTCTTGGCGTATAACTCGCATAAAACTGGATAAATGGTGGTAATTATTGGTCCTGCTAGTAATGATAGGGAGCTAGCAATCAATGCTGACATTGTGTAATAGCCATAATCCGTGAGTGAAAGTAGTTTGGATAGCAGTATCTTGTCTACTTGAGTCAATATTATTGTTAGCACACTTAAAATACTCATTGCACTTGTGAATTTACCTGTCTTTTTTAGTATTTGAGTTGAAAATCTTCCTTCTTCTAATGATGAAGGTAATGATATATAAGTGGTCTTAAGTAGTGTGATGAATGTAATTACTGATACGAAAATCTGCCATAGAAAAAATGCTTTAATCGTAGGCGAGATCCAAATTAGGACTCCTGCAGCTCCTATCCACCTAATATTCACTAGAAAGAAATTCACAAAATTAAAAAGCACTTGTTTTTTTAAACCGATCAATGAGCTTTTGTATATACTTTCATAGAATCTAAGACATATTATTCCCCCCATAAGAACTAGAGATTGTGAAACCTCTTTAATTGAAAGTCCATTTGAATTCAGCCATTTCTTGGAAATCCAATCTGATGAGAGAAAAATAATAATAAATACAAAGAAACTAATACCTAGAAAAATATATTCGAAACTTCTTAGTAGATTTCTTGCGTCTTTTAGATTACTAGGATTTGCTTTTAGTATTGCCATCTCACGGTTAAGAGTTGGTGTCATACCCATATCTAGAAGGCTAAACCATATTTGTAATACGCCGAATACCCCTATTAAACCGTATGATTCTATGCCCAAGTATTTAATGTAAAAGGGCACCATGCCTATCATTAATAGCGCTGTCCAAGCCTGGCCCAGATAATTGGCTATTAAATCTTTCTTGAACATTATTGTAATAATTGAGATAGTGAAGGATTATTTTTTATTTCTATCAAAGTCCTTTATGAGTTATTTAGCTTGACTAGGTGTATTGCTGGTAAAGCTCAGAAGTAGTGCGATTATTATGCAAAAGAACTCACTCATGCCTGCACCGTGAAGAGGGCAATTCATCATGCTTGTTATCGTTAGTATGATAACGATCGAATACAGTGATTTTTTAGCTTCCATGCTCAGTTTAGATGAGTCACGAATAATCGAGTGGAAAATATTAACAAGCAGTAAAAATGCAATTACTCCCCCCTCTACAAACCATAATAGGAATTGTTGGTGCGGGTTATCGGCTCCTTTTGTGCCTGGTTCCCCTTTAAGTGCCAACTGATAGGCTATCGGCCAGCTTCCGGCGCCGTAACCTAGTATGGGTCTTTCAACGATCGCTTGAAGAGACCTTTTAGAAAACTCAATTCTGTTTCCTTGGGATGTATCGTGATCTCCATTTTTATATTTGATAACATCTGCGACTACTTCTTGGGTTCTGAGTTCTATTTTGCTGGACATCTGATAAAGAGCTGCAAAAAATAAAAATGGAAATATTACTATTAGAAATCTATATTTCTTATTAACTTGCTCCCACAGCATTACAGTTAATAGTATTAGCATACAAAGAATACCTGTTCTTCCGATCATTATAAAAAATATTTCAAGAATAGTGAGTACCAATATTAATCTCACCAATCCTTTTCCCCAATCTTGGTATAGGCGGGATCTAAAGTTCCAAACCACTGTAAACATAATTGTGTTCATGATGGGTTGTTCTAGGGTGGAAGTAAACGGCGTTAGATCCAAATCGGCTTTAATGTTCAAAGCCCATGGGACAGGTATTCCAACCCACAGGAAATAGGAGCTAATAATTACAAAAACCTGAACGATTACCCATACTTTAAGAACTTTTAAGGCCTGATCCGGTGTTTTGATTAAAAGAAAAACGAGAGGTATTGTCAGTATTCTGCAGTACCTCATTATTTGTATTAAGGCACCTTGCAGTGTGCTTTCTGTCCAAATTAATGAGGCAATCATCCATAAGAGGGCTAAACCAACTGCGTAAACTGTATTTCTAGGCCTGTTGTCTTGATTTATTTCGTTTGTATGATTTGCTTTAGATGCATATATTAAAAGTACTGACAAGACGATGAGTAAACTCGACAAAGATACAAGTGCAACTCCAAAGTTAACAGAAATGGCTAAAGCGCAAACGCTTAAAAATGCAATTTTATTAGCCCAGTTTTTAGAAAAAGGACTTTGCGTCATATATATGTTCGTAGATAAATTCATTATGAGTAACTCTGTTTTATTTCTGCAGATTTCCATATTGCTACTCTATTTTACTGCCTATTTAGACAGGCATCTACTTAATGGCTTGCAGTCTGTGGAGGCCTTTTAATGTTTAGTCTATCTTTACTATAAAATTCATCTGGGGGCCATAATTAGTCATCTTTTGATGGAATTTAGGTCTATTTGCTACATATATTAATTGAGACATTGCATCGTTTGAGTAAGTCTATATTTCTTATTTTTTTAATTTATGAATAGCATAATTGTGACCGGATGCTGCGGATTTATTGGTAGTACCATGGTCGATCGATTATTGTTACTAGGTTATCGCGTTATAGGAGTTGATAACGTCTCAACCGGACAAATTGGATTTCTTGATAGCGCAATTAAAAACTCTAATTTTCAGTTTATTCAGTTAGATTTACTTAACTTAGAACAACTAAAAGAAGCATTCTGTGGCGGGGAGTTTGTAATTCACTTTGCGGCCAATGCCGATGTCAGATTCGGAACCCAACACCCAGGACGTGATTTAGAACAAAACACAAACGCTACATTTCACGTTCTTGAGGCGATGAGAGCTAACAACATTAAACGGATTGCTTTTTCTTCTACGGGATCCGTTTACGGCGAGGCGAGCGTGATCCCAACGCCAGAGGACGCAGGTTTCCCTGTTCAAACATCCCTATACGGCGCTTCCAAAGCAGCATGTGAGGGGCTCATCACAGCTTACTGTGAGGGTTTTGGGATTCAATCATGGATTTTTAGATTTGTGTCCATACTTGGTGAACGGTATACGCATGGACATGTTTTTGATTTTTATCAAAAACTTAAGGCTGATCCAACCCAGTTGGAGGTACTTGGAAACGGTCGGCAACGCAAGTCCTACCTCTACGTCCAGGACTGTATAGATGCAATATTCCTTGCAATAGAAAAAGCACGAGATAGGGTCAACATCTTCAATCTCGGAGTAAACGATTTTTGCGAGGTTAATGACTCAATTGGCTGGATATGCGATTTTCTAAATGTTACTCCTAGACTTTCGTACACTGGCGGTGAAAGGGGGTGGGTTGGAGATAGTCCATTTATTTATTTAGATACCCAGCGCATTCAAAGTCTTGGTTGGACACCCAAACTCACCATAAAGGAAGGAGTTCTTAGAACTGTTCAGTACCTCAGGGATAATGAATGGGTTTTTAATGTAAGGACGTAATGAATACGCCTAAATATGAATCATTTTCAGCGGACGGATCCTGCCAAGCCCCCACTCTTTTGATTTCAGGGGCAAGTCAAGGGCTTGGACGTTATTTGGCAGAACGTTTTTGGAGTGCTGGATACAGTCTCATTTTGACCTCCAGAGACCTAGAATCGCTTTATAACCTTGCGCATAAGTTATCCCAACCCATAACGGATGAATTAAAAGGGATTACTTCTTCTCAAAAAATTTCAGTTTATGCATGTGATTTGGCTGATTCAAAGGATATTGACTATTTGATGAAGCGCTTGTATTCTCAACATTCAAGCATTGATGTTTTGATCAATAATGCAGCAATACAAGGTCCGGTTGGTAAAACTCATGAGCTTTGGGAGAGCTATCCTGAATCTTACCTTGAGGCAATTCAAGTCAACCTACTAGCTCCGATCGAACTCTCTTCTCGCGTTATCCCATTAATGAGGGAGTCGAAAGCTTACAAAGGTTTCAGAGGTGGGTCGATAATTAACCTCTCCGGCGGAGGGGCTACGGGCCCAAGAGCTAATTTCAGTGCGTATGCAACTGCAAAGGCAGGTTTGGTTCGTTTTAGTGAAACATTGGCCGAAGAAGTTAAAGATCTTGGAATTCGAGTTAACTGCATAGCCCCGGGCGCCATGAAAACAGCGATGATGCAAGAAGTGCTGGACAAAGGTGTTCAATTTGCTGGTGCAGCAGAGTTCGCAACAGCACAAAAGATTATGTCAGAGGAAGGGGCTTCCATGGAGCGGGTGGCCGAGCTAGCGCTCTATCTAGCAAGTCCTGATTCAATCGGGATCACAGGTAAACTAATCAGTGCGATGTGGGATAACTGGCGCGCTTTATCTGGGCACACAGAAGATATTAAAGCAAGTGATATTTTCACCCTTCGTCGAATTGCGGGTCGAGACAGGGGTATGCCCTGGGCGGATCTTTAAATTCTAAGAAAAAACTCTAAAGTAATATCCAGATGACCAAGCTCCACTCGAAAGTTACCCCAGTTTTTGGGGTTGGGATCATTGGGTGTGGACTTATTGGGCAAAAGAGAGCTCGGGCTATAGCGCATCTGCCTAGCCAATTTAAGTTAATTGCAGCTTTTGACCAAGACCTAACCAGGTGTAAGAGTCTTGCCAATGCTCATCAAGCAACTGCGCACGGTAGTGCGCATGAATTACTTCAGAGGGATGATATTCAAGTTGTCATCATTTCAACACTGCACGACAGCTTAGCGGCACTTTCTACACTTGCAATTCAAGCAGGCAAGCACGTACTTGTAGAAAAGCCCGCGGCGAGAACTGCGCAGGAGCTCTCAACCCTTGTAGACGCAGTATCCAAGACCAATCTCAAAGTACATGTGGGCTTTAATCACCGCTATCACCGCTCGCTCCGTAAGGCCAAAGAGTTGGTGGATAGCGGCGTACTTGGGGATTTGATGTTCATTCGGGCCAGGTATGGTCACGGAGCAAGGCTTGGGTATGAGCGGGAGTGGAGGGCTAATCCCGAGTTGTCAGGTGGGGGTGAGTTGATCGACCAAGGCCCACATCTGATCGATCTATCAAGATGGTTTTTAGGTGAATTTAGTGAAGTCCAAGGGTTTGCTCATACTTACTATTGGGATATGCCGGTCGACGATAACGGCTTTATGATCTTAAAAACTGCTAACAAGCAAGTAGCTTTCTTACATGCATCTTGTACTGAGTGGAAGAACCTCTTTTCAATGGAGATTTACGGCAAATTGGGTAAACTTGATTTGTCGGGTCTTGGGGGGAGTTATGGGGTTGAGAAATTGACCCATTACAAAATGCTACCCGAGATGGGCCCTCCTGAGACAACGGCATGGGAATATCCGATGGAAGACAACTCTTGGACCGTTGAGTTGTCTGAGTTTTATGACGATATCTGTCTTGACCGAAGTCCTGCAGCAGGATTAATGGACGCTAAAGCAGCACTCGAGGTTGTTCAAACTATTTACAAGGATTCTGGCTATGATCATCGCTCGTAGTCCGCTACGGATAACGCTTGGAGGTGGAGGTACTGATTTACCCTCCTACTATAAGGAACACGAGGGATTCGTGATTGCTGCAGCGATTGACAAGTATGTCTATGTGAACGTGATGAGACCTTTTACGGAGGGGGTCTTCTTAAAATATTCACAATTAGAGCAGCACAAAAGCATCTTTGATGTCAAGCATCCCATTATCCGAGAAGCTTTGTATTTACTAGACTTTAAAACGCCTCAAATTGAAATAACGACTCTAGCTGACATTCCTGCAGGGACGGGACTTGGTTCTTCAGGAAGTTTTACGACCGCTTTGCTTAAAGCCCTGTATACGCACAGACGGCGGCATGTTCATCAAGAGGAATTGGCCGAGTTGGCGTGTCATATTGAGATAGACAGGTTAGCGGAGCCCGTGGGTAAGCAAGATCAGTACGCCGCTGCTGTCGGAGGGGTGACATGTTTCACCTTTCACAAGGAGGGTAAGGTCACTGCTACGCCACTTAACATTAGTATGCAGACGATGTTTGAATTAGAGGATGACTTACTTTTGTTTTTTACTGGTTTTTCCAGAAGTGCGAGTGGGATTTTGAAGGACCAAGACTCGAGGACTCAAAGCAATGACGCGGATATGCTCTCCAATCTGCACTTTGTGAAGGATTTGGGACTGAGCAGTAAGAAAGCTTTGGAGGAGGGTAATACAACGCTCTTTGGGGAGCTCATGCACGAGCACTGGGAGCACAAGAAAAGACGCTCGGGTGGGATGAGTAACCAGCAAATTGATGATTGGTACGCACTGGGTATTCAAAACGGTGCAATTGGGGGGAAACTGGTCGGAGCTGGTGGCGGGGGTTTCCTCATGTTTATGGCCCGGGATAGAGCGAAGCTCCGCCGAGCCATGGCGGGTGCTGGCTTAGAGGAGGTTCGGTTCAAATTTGATTTTGAAGGAACCAAAGTAGTCTTGTCCTCTTGATGGGTTAAGCTGTGCACGCCGATACTTCAGTTAACCCCGAACCGACAGTTTTGCCAGTTGTGATACTCGCAGGTGGTTTGGCAACTCGACTAAGGCCCATTACTGAGTCCATTCCTAAATCCTTGGTGGAAGTGGCAGGCGAGCCTTTTATCTGTAGGCAACTGAGGTATCTTAAATCTCAGGGGATTAGCACCGTGGTCCTATGTATTGGCTATTTGGGTGAGATGATCAGGGACATTGTGGGGGAGGGTCAACAATACGGAGTGAAGGTTCTTTACTCAACCGACGGACCCCAGCTACTTGGTACGGGCGGAGCAATTAGGCAGGCGCAGCAGAGCTTCCCTAGTGAGCTTGGGCAAGCGTTCTTTGTGCTTTACGGGGACTCATACTTACCCATAAATTTTGCCTTGGTTCAAAAAGTATTTGAAGGCTCTGGGAAACAAGCACTGATGACGGTTTTGAAGAACAATAATCGGTGGGATAAGAGCAATGTTTTGTTTAACGGCACAGACCTGATTGAATACAATAAAAGCAACCCAAGCCAGGAGATGGCGCACATCGATTATGGACTATCGGTTTTAACCACTGCCGTTTTAGAGTCATACGATTTGCAAGGTAGTTTTGATTTAGCCGGTGTTTTTCACAATTTGTCAGTTATTGGGCAACTAGCCGGGCACGAAGTACACGAGCGGTTTTATGAGATTGGATCGCATACGGGGTTAACGGAAGCAACTGAGTATTTTCAGAGGGTCGATAAGCAATGAATTATGCACAGCAGCATTTGAATGAATCCATTGAAATACTACGCAAGATTGATTCTCTTCAAATAGAGAAAATGGCTGATTTACTTGCTCAAGTAAAGAGCGAGGGTGGACGTATTTTCTTTCTTGGGGTGGGGGGGAGTGCGGGTAACTGCTCTCACGCCGTCAATGACTTTAGGAAGATTGTGGGTATTGAGTCTTATGCCCCAACAGATAATGTCTCTGAGCTCACGGCTAGAACCAATGATGAAGGCTGGGCTACTGTTTTTGTGGAGTGG
>CAITYM010000053.1 GCA_903896615.1 uncultured Burkholderiales bacterium | reverse complement strand
TCCTACGGGAACAAGCGAAGGAATTTCATCGGCATTACAACAATTACAAAAGTAGATACCAGAGGTAGTAAGTCCTCCTAAACCTCTCAGAAACAAGCGTCTTGAAGTCATTATTAAGGGGGTAAATAATTAGAATAGGTGGATTATTACAAAAATAAGCCCTAATTAATAACGGTGGGTTAATTATTGATTTATTGGAAGATTATTCTGGTTAATTACGATCAGATAAGTATTAAATCGATCGGTTGTGCTCGTTCTCTGGAAGAAATTGATTATGGATTTCTTTCAAAAGTACTAATTCTGAAACTTTTGATTAAAAAGTCCTTAACATTTATCTATTTAAGGCAACACAGAGGGGGTCGAACAATCAGGATTTTAAAGTGAGATGTCCAAGCCTGGAGTCGAACTTATTCGGTTTTCAGGCATTTTAGAAACCTTGTTTCGATAGATTTGTAGCCCATTTGCTAAGGTACTTGAGATAGCCCTTTACCTGCTAGTCAGTTATTTAGGAGAATTTGGAAAGCAAGTACGTCTATGAATTCAATTGTGATCTTGTGTCGATTCTTAATTTAACCATTTAATCTTATCAATTAGGAATTACTGCAGTAACTTCAATCTCAAGCAAGGCTTCGTCTTCAACCAAACCATTTACAAAAACACAACTCATGGCAGGAAAATTTTTACCGAGAACATTTCTGTAAATTACTCCGATTTCCTTCAGATTTTTAACGTATAAATCCTTTTTAACAACGTACCAAGTCATCCTAACCATATGTTCTGGACCGGCTCCACCTTCATTTAACACTTCTTTTATATTCTTTAGAGTTTGCTCAAGCTGCCCTAAAAAATCATTAGTTTCGAATTTTTGATCCCTGTTCCACCCGACTTGTCCGCCTATGTAGATTTGGGTACCCTGACAAGCTACTCCGTTAACATAACCTTTAGGTTTTTGCCAATTAGGTGGTTGAAGCAATCGATGCATATTTCTTCCTTTAATTAATATGTATTAAATCTGTTTAAGTCTAAACCGCTGCAACTTTCCAGTTTCAGTTCTTGGAAGATTTTCAACAAAACTAATTTCTCTCGGATATTTATAGGGTGCAAGTATATTTTTCACATGCTCTTGCAAGGTTTTCTTCAATTCTTCGCTCGGAATATGCCCGGCCTTTAAAACACAGAATGCTTTTACAACCATACCACGGTCAAGGTCTTGTTGGCCGATTACACCGCACTCTTGAATTGCGGGATGCTTTAGTAATGCATCTTCTACCTCGGGTGCGCCTACGTTATACCCAGAGGTAATGATCATGTCATCATCCCTAGATTGATAATATAGATACCCATCCGAATCTTGAATAAATAAATCACCCGGATAATTCCAACCACTTTGCACATAGTTACCCTGTCTTGAATCACTGAGGTATTTGCAACCCGTAGGTCCTTTTATACTTAAACGCCCTACACTCCCATTTGGAACTATATTTCCATTTTGATCAACGACCCTTGCAATATACCCTGGGACTACTTGACCAATTGCGCCGGGTCTGACCCGATCCGGTGAACTAGAAACAAAAATATGAAATAACTCTGTAGATCCAATGCCGTCTATCATCTCGATTCCGCTGACCTCCTTCCACAATTGTCGAGTTGCATCAGGCAATGCCTCGCCAGCACTTACCGAAATTCTCAAACTGGGCACTGGAGTTTGTTTAATAAAAGGTGCCATTTGTCTATAAAAAGTCGGTGCCGTATAACAAATCGTGCAACCAACCTCCCCCATTAACTCCACCATTGTTTCTGGTTTATAAGGGACATCAGGGAAATAGACGGAACTAGAGGAGTACATTGGATATATAAGTAACCCACCCAGTCCAAATGTAAATGCCAGTGGAGGCGAACCCATTACGGTATCATTTTGCTCAGCTTTTAAAATGTGTTTAGGCCAAGCTTCACAACTTCCTAAAATGTCCAGATGAGTATGCACTGCAGCTTTGGGAACTCCAGTAGTTCCCGACGTAAATGCAAGTAAAGCTATGTCCTGAGGCACAGTTTTACAAAACCATGGATTAGGCAAATATTTAGAAGAGCGATTAGCGACCTCTCCGTTGATATGCTGGGTATCAAATCCAATGATTCCTGACATGGTGGGTTGATTATCGTGAGCAATTTTTAGCTCATCCAATAATCTGTCCTCGCAAAGTGCTAACGTAGGCTTCGCTTTTTGAATAATCTCACTCAGCTCTTTTGCTCTTAGCAAGGGCATTGTGCTCACGGCAATTAATCCAGAATTGACTACAGCGAGCCAATTTAAGGCCATGGATATTGAGTTGCTACCTCTAAGTAAAACCCGATTACCGGGAACCAATTTAAGCTCATCAATTAAAAATGTGGAAATTTGGCTTACATAGCCTTGTGCTTGTGCATAGGTTAAAACTTGTCTCGAAGATTTTAAGAAGGGTTTATCCATAAACCCTTTTTTTCTAACTTCATTAAAGAGTTCTGACACTACATTAAGTACTTTTAGGTTCTGATAGCCATTTGCACTAAAAATATATTCAGGCAGCGACTCCTCAGGAGGAAGTAATTTATGGATGTACTGATCAATCTGTCCACTCATCGTGAATTCTCCTATTTTATGGTTTAGATGAGAGACTTACCAATTATGAGTTGCTGCACCTCACTAGCACCTTCATAAATCCGTAGCGCTCTTATATCTCTGTACAGAGCCTCAATCTTTTGCCCAACTAAAACACCCCTACCCCCATGCATCTGCAGCGCCATATCAACAACCTTTTGGGCGTTCTCGGTTGCAGTTAATTTAGCAAGCGCAGCGAGTTGGGAATATTTCTTTAAATTATCTTTTTGTTGAATAGGCGTTAAACAATTTCTAGAACTCTCAAGCATAATCACATCTCTAAACCAAGCCGCCCTGTAGGTTAATAAAGCAGCAGAATCGATTAACCCTAGCATTTGGCCCAAAGACGCCTGGCTAATTTGGAAGTCAATTAGTTTTTGATTAAACATACTTCTGTTTGCCGCGTATGTTTTAGCTTCCCAAAGTGCTCTTCTCGCCATCCCAATTGCAGCTCCTGCAACAGACGCCCGGAAGATATCAAGAGTTTGCATTGCAATCTTAAACCCCTGGTTTAGCCCACCTAGTAGTTGGGAATTTAATACGTGACAATTAGTAAATTTAATCTTAGCTAATGGGTGAGGTGACATGACCTGTAAATGCTCTGTTGCATCTAATCCTTTAGTGTTTGCATCAACAATAAAAGCCGAAATACCTCGAGAGCCTTGATCCATTTCAGTTTTACAAAATACGACATAAAAATCAGCTAAGCCACCGTTGCTAATCCACGTCTTTTCTCCATTTAAAACGAATCCATCTGCCGTAGCAGTAGCCCGCATACTCATAGCAGCTACATCGGAGCCAGCGCATTCTTCACTCAAAGCAAATGCCGCAATTTTTTCCCCCTTGGACACCGAACTCAAGTAAGTTTTCTTTTGTGCAATAGTTCCTGCAAGGGTTATCGCACCACTACCCAGTCCTTGCATTGCAAAACTAAAATCCGCTAGCGCTGAATATTGGGATAGTGTCTCTCTGAGAATCACTAAAGACCTTGAATCTAGCTCCTCTAGTTGCCCGCCATCCGCTTTAGGTACACAGTACTTTAACCATTCCCCCTTGGCTAGCAATGATACCCATTGCAAACAAGCCCTCCTATCATCGCTCTCATCAATTTTTTGTAGTGAACACCATTTATGAAGCTCATTTGCAAGCTCCCTATGCGCATTATTAAAAAACGGGAGCTCCCACTGATCATGCGAAATTTGCATGCTAGTCCCCCCTGAACTCTGGGTTTGATTTTGAAGCAAAGGCTTGGTAAGCTCTTGTAAAATCATTCGTCTGCATGCAGATTGCTTGAGCCTGAGCTTCGGCCTCAATCGCCTGATCAATCGTCATTGCCCACTCTTGATTGAGCATATTCTTTGTCATAGAGTGAGCGAAAGTTGGGCCTTCAGCAAGTGATTTAGCCAATTTAAATGCGTCTTGCAGCAAGGTATCTACGTTACTTATTTGATTATAAAATCCCCAGTCTAATGCCTCTTTTGCTAACATTGATCTGCCAGTAAATAATAGCTCACTGGCTCTTCCCTGACCAATAACCCTGGGTAGGAGGGCACAAGCCCCCATATCTGCTCCAGCTAATCCAACACGAGTGAATAAAAAAGCTACTTTACTTCCCGTTGTACCAATCCTAAGATCACTAGCTAATGCAATCATTGCACCAGCTCCAGCACAGATTCCGTCAATCGCAGAAATAATAGGCTGAGGTGCGTTACGCATTGATTTAACCAAATCACCCGTCATGCGGGTAAAATTCAGCAGCTCAGGCATACTCATTTTAGTGAGCGGACCAATAATTTCATGTACATCTCCACCTGAACAAAAGTTACCTCCAGATCCCTCGATAACTACAACTCGCACATCGGTTGAATATCTTAACTTGTTGAATAACTCCTTCAATTCATGGTAAGAATCAAAAGTCAATGGGTTTTTACGTTCCGGACGGTTAAGGGTAATTGTTGCAACACCGCTGGCAACTTTCCAATCAAAGTGTTGTGCTTTATAACCTGTCATCGAATGGTATTGGGAGTACATCGGGTTGGATTCTGGAATATAGTGATTCATATGTGCTCCGTTAGGTTGACTGCGCCAGAATCTTCCAGGCTGTGAAGGGCAGATTGCTTTACATGAGACAGTAATTTATATAGAGACTGAACCTCTTTAGTTCCTAGATCAGCAAAAGAATCCACAATCCAAGTTTCGTGAGCCTTAGCCATATCGTTGAAGTATGCTCGGCCAGCCTTAGTGAGCTGAATTTTCCATGCTCGGCGGTCTCCCTCAACATCCACGCGTTGAACCCAACCCTCGGCGACAAGTTGATCAGTAATTGCAGTTACGTTGCCCCCACTCACCATCAATCTTTTTGACAACTCACCCATTTTTAATCCTTTGGGAAACTTCTCCAATTGAGCCATCAAATCAAAACGAGGCAACGTTGAATCAAACTCAAAACGCAAACCCATACGTACCCTTTTCTCAATAATCTGTGCACATGTCATTAATCTTAACCAAAGTCTTAACTCATCGGGATGCTCTGCGCGAGCTCGACTCTCTAGATCCATTTTTTTCTCCCTATTGTTGAGCTGCTAACAATCTATATACCTGATCACGTCCGCTTAAATAGGGAAGAGGCCATTCGATATCATGGGCACCCAGTTTTGCAACCTCGTGCAGCGTCCATGCGGGGTCGGCTAAATGCGGTCTTGCTACTGCACACAAATCAGCCCTTCCCGCGGCTATGATGCTATTAACCTGATCTCCATCAGATATTGCACCAACAGCCATAGTTGCTATATTGACTTCGTTTTTAATTCGATCAGCAAATGGAGTTTGATACATACGCCCATATACTGGTTTTGCGCGTCGAGTAGTTTGACCCGAAGAAACATCAATCAAATCGCATCCGGCCTCTTTAAATAATCGCGCAATAACTACCGCATCATCGTCTGTATTTCCACCTGGCGCCCAATCATGCGCAGAAATTCTCACGCTCATTGGCAAATGGTCCGGCCATACAGACCGCATAGCTTTAAAAACTTCAAGGGGGAATCGACACCGACTTTGTATATCGCCTCCATATTCATCACCCCTCAGATTTGTCAAAGGCGATAAAAAACCAGATAAAAGGTACCCATGCGCACAGTGCAATTCAAGCAAATCAAAGCCAGCAGCTATTGCAAGTTTCGTGGAATCAACAAACTGAGATTTAACAATTTGCATATCATCATGAGTCATCTCCCTCGGCACTTGATTTTGAGACCCGTACGGCTGGGCACTTGCAGCTATCAAAGGCCAATTCTCACTTGTAATCGGCTCATCAATTTGCTCCCAACCCAACTGAGTTGATCCCTTAGCTCCACTGTGTCCGATTTGGATACCAATGTGCGTGTTTTGCTGATGAGCAAAATCTGTAATACGCTTAAAAGCGCTCATTTGCTGAGTATTCCAAAGTCCGGGGCACCCAAGGGTGATCCGCCCCTCAGCGCTAGGACTGGTCATCTCCACCATAATAAGTCCTGCCCCGCCGAGGGCTCGAGCCCCCAAATGAACCAAATGAAAGTCACCCACAACACCGTCCTTGGCACTGTAAGTTGCAGTAGGAGATACCACCACTCTATTTTTAAAAACAATATCCCTGAGCTTAAAGGGTAAAAGCATGGGCAATAGGGCCTTTGACCTTAGTGACTCAATCAGGACGGGATTCTTAATGTCATTGGCAATTTTGGCTGTCAACCATTTTTCATATCCAACCAACCATTCCCTATCTCTTAAGCGCAGATTCTCGTGACTTATTCTTTGAGAACGAGTCAAAAGTGTGTAATAGAACTGCTCAACTTCAAGATGTGAATACCGATCAACATTTTCAAACCAAGCTGTTGAGTTTCTAGCGGAATTTTGAATTTTTAAAACTTCAACACTTCGTCGGTCTTCATAAGCTTGTAATACTTCACCAATTGGTTTTTGAGAATGCAGTCTAAAGGCTTGTGCCAAATCAATTGCATCTTCAAGCGCTAACTTAGTTCCACTTCCGATTGAAAAATGTGCAGTGTGCGCAGAGTCTCCCATTAAAACAATCGGTACCTTTTGAGAATTGTATGTCTCCCAGTGCACCCAAGTTTTGCAGATTACCCTTGGAAAATTAATCCATATCGCAGAACCTCTTAGATGAGTAGCATTTGAGATCAATTTATGGCCATCTAAGTACTTCGAAAACAACCTCTCGCAGAACTCAATTCCCTCCTCTTGACTCATCTGCTCAATCCCGTGCGCCCTCCAAACGGACTCGGGAGTTTCCACGATAAAAGTAGACGTGTCATCGTTGTATTTGTACGCATGAGCTTGAAACCAGCCGTGCTCAGTTTTTTCAAAAGCAAAAGTAAAGGCATCAAAAACCTTATGCGTTCCTAACCAAACGAATCTACATTTTCTAACTTCGATGTCTGGCTCATAGGTGCTTGAGAATTTAGTCCTAACCTTGCTATTCAAACCGTCACATGCGATCACTAGATCTGGCGAATATTGAGCGACCACTTTATCAATGTCATTCACATCGGTTTCGTATATTAACTTGACACCTAAAGCGTGGCACCTATCTTGCAGTATATTGAGTAGTTGCTTTCTACCGATTCCGCAAAAGCCGTGACCAGTTGATCGAACACTTCTGCCCTTAAAAAACAACTCTATATCATCCCAATGGTTAAAAGCTTGACTAATTTTTTCCCCAGTCACAGGGTCCGCTTGAATTAAGTTTTCAAGAGTTTTATCACTCAAAACTACGCCCCAGCCAAAGGTATCTCCTGGGCGATTTCGCTCTAGGATAGTTATTTCAAGCGCAGGATTTTGAAGCTTCATTAAAACCCCAAAATACAGTCCTGCAGGTCCACCACCAATGCAAAGTATTTTATTCATACCCATATTATTTAAGCTTAAACTATCTAAAGTCAATCTTAAAAAATAAAATTAGGTAAGTAATAACCCTTGAGAGATACTCAAATACTCAATTTTGGTTTTAAAAGATGACTTTCAAATTAAAATTAATGCCATCAGATTTACGTAATAATGAGTAAATTCAGGTTCTCAGTTCAACAAGATTGCAGATTCACAGAATTTTGAATTTATCCCTTGAAATAGCTTCTCAATTTTTATAGATAGAAATTACACAAAATTTAATATGAGCAAAAAAATGCACGCACTTATTACTGGAGGCACGAGTGGAATTGGACTTGCTATATCTCGCGCTTTTATATCCGAGGGTTACTGCGTTAGTATCTGTTCAAGATCTGCACTTACAAAAGATAAATTATTTACATCTGAACTAAGCCAAAACAAAGCCCAATTAATAAATATTGATGTTACATCTAAGGGTTCCATACAAAGAGGTTTTAATGAAGCCAAAAAAAAATTTGGTGAGATCTCGATACTCGTGAACAATGCCGGACAAGCTATAAGCGCTCCATTCGATAAGTCGGATTCGGAATTGTTTACCAAACTGATTTCAGTTAATTTAATGAGTGTTCTACACTGCTCACAACTGGCGCTTGAGGATATGAAATCTAATCAGTTTGGACGCATCATCAACATAGCAAGTACAGCAGGACTAATTGGGTATGCCTACACTAGTGCCTACTGTGCGTCAAAGCACGCCGTGATCGGATTAACGAAATCGCTTGCGTTAGAGCTTGCAAAAACTGGCATCACAGTTAATAGTATCTGTCCTGGATTTACCAATACGGATATAGCTCAAAACGCGATTCAAAATATTGTGGAAAAAACAAAAATGTCTTTTGATGAAGCTAAGATTAGCCTCACAAAATTCAATCCAATGCAACGAATGATTGAACCTGCTGAAGTAGCAAATGCAGCCCTGTGGCTTGCTAGTGCAGGAGCTAGCAGCATTACAGGACAAGCTATTTCCGTATCGGGCGGAGAGGTCATGAGTGGATAATTCAATATACATTCTTTAAATATAAACCAACTCACAATTTAAAAGCCGCAATTAGTCCACCATTAATTAGATCATATCGACTAAATTAAGTTTTTATCTATTAAATATATATTGCTAAAAAATATAGACCCAGTGATCTCTCTTGGCCACAAACCCGTCACTTCGTCGTAAAACCTTTCACTCTAAGCCAATCATTAATAATATCTGCTATTTGAAGGTTATTCCTATCCATCATCATCATGTGTGAATTACCTTTGATACCAATTTCTGGTAAATTGATCACATCTATACTCGCCCCAGCATCCTTGTATTTTTTATTCAACTCTTGTTGGGTTTTTCGTATATTTGGCCAGCGTGAGTCTCTATCTATATAGTCACCATATATTTCTAAGATCGGCGTGTTTTTTAAGCTTGCTGCTTTTTCGGGATCACCAAATCCAGCAGGCTCAACCAATACCAGTGCTTTGACTTTATCGGGTCTGGCCTGCGCTACCTTTTGACCAAACTGTCCGCCCTGACTATGAACTAAAACAACACAGGGACAGACTTTATCAACTAACTCCAAGTAAGCTGCTAACGTAGCACCATCCGTTGTCGTCCAACGAGGGACTATTTGGCGCATAAAATTTAGATATCCATCAGCTGGAAACTGACTACCCTCGTACTGCGTGCGTTGAGCAGGATCTTCACTCCATGCACCCGGTCCAATTCGAAAACGATTCCAAGGATTCTCTACTGTTAGAAACTGCGGCTCTCCAGACCAAATATCAGACGAAGCCCAACCAGAGCGCCCCCTCTCCACCGCATCAGAGACGTATGTACGCCAGCCGCTACGAATGAAGTATTGCTGCCAGCCCTCTCGTCCATCAGGAGTAGTTTCGTAAGTTACACCCGTTAAACCTCCTCCATGCCACAAAAGAATTGGTATCTTTGCTTTTTGCACTTTAGGTACAAAATATTGCACATACATTTGTTCAACTAAATATTTTCCATTAGGATCAATTTTAGCCGGTGCACTTCCTGGACTAAAAACAACCTCCTTAATTGGCTTTCCTGTTATTTCAACCAACTTTCCGCCGATATGAAAGGAACCCATCTCAACAATGTCTAGAGGACTTTTATTTGACTGCGGAAGCCCTTCAATAGCATAAAGCAGCGATGAAATGATGAAAAATATTTTAAGCTTCATTTTTTCTAAAGTTAGTGAATGATTATTGAAGTCAAATTTACAACGACGTACCCATGAAGGGACTTAACCATTAGAGATCAATTAAACTGCGCAGTATTTCTCTTGAATTTGTACATCTTTTAACAACTCAGTTGCTTGACCTTGATGAACAATCTCACCTTGATCAAGGATATATGCCCTATCTGAAATACTGAGTGCACGCTCTACATTTTGCTCAACCAGTAAAATGGTAGTACCAAGACGTTTCATCCGAGCAAAGAGTTCAAACATCTCGTCAACCAATATAGGCATGATACCCTCCGAAGGCTCATCTAATAAAATCATCTTAGGATTTGATATCACAGCACGTGCTATTGCTAACATTTGTTGCTCACCGCCTGACAGCGAAGTACCCTCTTGATGTAACCGCTCTTTGAGCCTAGGAAAGGTTTGCGCAATCTCATTTATCTTCGCATCCATATCCCCACGATTAGGGCTAGCAAGTAAGCCAAGTTGAAGATTTTCAAGCACGCTCAACCCAGCTACGATACGGCGATCTTCAGGC
Organism: uncultured Burkholderiales bacterium; assembly: GCA_903896615.1. Classification (GTDB taxonomy): domain Bacteria; phylum Pseudomonadota; class Gammaproteobacteria; order Burkholderiales; family Burkholderiaceae_C; genus Limnohabitans. The sequence continues at coordinate 25,208 of CAITYM010000053.1, read as the reverse complement.
ACATAGGCTAACCCCAAGTGATATCTCTTGTGCGCAGACGAAGACATTAAATCTTCCCCGTCAAAGGTTACGTTACCCGAAGACTTTGCAATTAAACCCATTACGGTACGTAGTGTTGTCGTTTTTCCAGCCCCGTTGCGCCCCATAAGTGTGACAATCTCACCGCGATCCACGTAAAAGCTAAGCCCCTGAACCACATGACTGTGATCGTACCAAGCATTTAACTTCTCTACCTTCAACATAATTATTCCTTAATGCTGGCCCAGATACACGCGCTTAACCTCGGCGTTGTTGCGAATTTGCTCAGGAGTGCCCTCCGCCAACAACTCACCATGATGCAAAACAATTAAACGATTGCATAAACCCATGACCATTTTCATTTTATGTTCTACCAAAATTACAGTACGTTCTTGGGCAAGTTCTTTGATGAGATCCATCATCACTTTTGTCTCCTCTGGAGACATACCTGCGGTCGGCTCATCCATCAACAACAGCTTAGGATGACATGCAAGAGCCATTGCAACCTCCAAACTGCGTTGTTGACCGTGCGCTAAATCTGCAGCGCATTTACTACGCTCATTTAAAAGACCTACTCGATCAAGGAGAACATCCGCTTCTTCTATCAAGCTTTTGTAGGAAGCCCGCGAACGCCAAAGCTCAAACTTGGTTATTTGCATTTGCAATGCAACTCGAACGTTTTCATGAGCACTAAGTTCTTTAAAAACATTAGTAATCTGAAAACTCTTAGCAATCCCGATGCGGGCAAACTCATGCGCCGCAATATCACTGATATCTCGGCCCTCAAAGAGAACTTGACCTGAGGTAGGTGCAAGTCCGCCACTGATCACGTTAAAAAATGTACTCTTACCAGCTCCGTTGGGACCGATGATGGCTGTCAATTCGTGAGATTTGAAACTCACACTAACATTACTGAGTGCGCGAAATTTGCCAAAGTGTCGGCTGGCGTTTCGTACTTCTAGGATAGGAGTTTCTGTGTCCGCAGTGGACGTGGACTTAGAAAGAGCTGTATTCGCTCGTTCAGTTGGAGTCATTTGGGCACCGTTCATGGTTGACTTCCCTTCTCCAATTTGTACTGCTGATGCCTGGTGATTAACTCCTGCAAGTTACCCCAAATACCCTTAGGAAAGTAGAGTACAAATACCATAAATACGACGCCAACGGTTCCCATCCAGTAACGAGTGAGATTGGTTACGAAATCCTCGAGGTACAAAAACAATGCCGCCCCCACGAAGGGGCCAAAGAAAGTACCCATGCCACCAAGTAAACACATCATGACAGCTTGGCCACTTTGCAAATAATGAAGTGAATCTATAGGAACAACTGATAAGTGAATCGCACGCAATGAGCCCGCAAGTCCACAGATTGCAGATGAGATTACAAATACCAACAGCTTTGCTCGCGCGACGTCGTACCCACAAGCCGCAGCACGTTTCTCGTTTTCTCGGATCGATTCAATTACCGCTCCAAATGGGGAATTAAGTACTCGCGAAACAAACCATAATGCGAGGGCAACAAAAATTAAAATGACGTAATATTTATTAAGCGGATCCATAAAGTTGATCCTAAAACCAAACAAATTGATCACATCAACCTTCACACCTCTCAAGCCATTTTCACCCCCTGTCCATACATCTGCCTTATAAAAAATATAGTAGATGATTTGGGCTAGTGCAAGCGTCACCATACTAAAGTAAATACCCCGTGTGCGTATAGCCATAAAGCCAATGACTACACCGACTAAACTTGAGCAGATAACACCTGCTGCAATCGCAGCCCACCAAGGCCATCCACCACTCACCACCGCAATACCGGTCAAATAAGAGCCAACACCTAAAAATGCGGCATGTCCAAAAGACAACATACCGGTATATCCAAATAGCAAATTAAAGCCCACAGCATATAAGCCAAAAATAAGTATGTTGACCGACAAAGCGTCATAAGGCATAAGAAAAGGAAATATCAACAAAAATATGAGTACTGCCCCTACACGGTGCATTTTTGCTAAATTAATTAGTGTATTCATAGCCTTAACCCATCAAACCGGCTTTGCCGAAAAAGCCCTGCGGACGCCACAAAAGTACGAGTGCCATAAGTACAAATATGGACAATTCAGCGTATTCGGGTGCAATCAACGAGGTCATAGAAAACACGATTCCCACCAATAAACCAGCAATAACTGCTCCGGGCAGGGATCCCATACCGCCAACAACTGTGACTACAAACGACTCTGCCAAGATAGGAATACCCATCTCGGGATTCACGGCACGTGTGGGTGCAGCGAGCAGTCCAGACAATCCAGCAATAGCGGTTCCAATCCCAAACACCAATAACCATACTGTTGAGATATCAATTCCCAAGACTTTCACTATTTCAGAGTCTCTTGAACCAGCGCGTATGATCAATCCGTAGCGCGTTTTTTCTATAAAAAGCCATAACGCAAGCACAATCACTGCGGTTGCTACTATCAAAAATAATCGGTATAGGGGAAAGTGTCCAAAGCCCAAATCAACGGCACCTCTCAAAGCAGCAGGAGTTGAACTCGGTAGGCCCTCTATGCCGAACACAAAACGCATTAGGTCTGTCAGGACATAGGAGAGCCCAAAAGTCAACAAGAGTGGGTAATCAATTCCTCGTCCGTACAAGGGGCGCACTAAAAAGCGTTCACATAAAAGACCAACAGCACCCGTTGCCAAGGGAACTAGCAAAAGGCTAAACCAGAAACTCCCGGTAAGACTCAGACTGTAAACACCTAGAAAGGCCCCAACCATGAAAAATGCACCGTGCGCGAAGTTAACAACGGTGAGCATCCCAAAAATCAATGAAAGTCCTATAGCCAAAAGCGCATATACAGCACCTAGGGCAAGTCCCGTCATCAGTTGTAGAGCAAATAGTTGGGGTGAGATGTCAAACATCGAGTTACTTTATAAATCAAGTTAATGGCATACATACGCTGTCAAGTACCCGCAGTAACTTACTGCGGACTGAACAGATCAAGCAAATATTAGGTCGAAATTTTGTGACCCAACTCATCGCAGGAACGAAGATTTCTCTCATCTGCGGCTTCAACCGCTAACACGTTGAAAACGTCGTACTTGTCTTTCATATTTTTGGATTTGGATTCAACAATCACGACCGACTGGACCGACTGATGGTCACACTTTCGGTAAAATTGATCCCCTTTGTACCAGTTGTAACGCAATTGTCGAAGCGCAATACTCACTTTTAGCGTTTCAGTAGACTTGGCTTCCCTAACGGCTTGCAAAACAGATCGAACTCCGGCGTACCCCAACGCGCCGTAGTCCGAGGGAACAGCGCCACCATTAGCTTGACGGAATTTATCATTGAAAGCCTTAGCAGCTGGAATTTTGTCCTCCATGCCCCAGTAGTAGGATGTACCACCCAAAATGCCTTCAAAAGCGTCTGCCCCCCCTGCTTGACGGGCTGTGTACAAAAGCACGGGTGTGATGATCTTTGTATTTGCCTTAATCCCAAAGTCTGTGGCTTGTTTAGCTGAATTAACCAAGTCACGACCAAAATTACACAAAACTAAGATGTCTGGTTTTAGATCTTGGATACGAGGCAAAAAGGCAGAGTAGTCTGCAGCCCCAATAGGGTGTCTAATGTCCGCTAGGGTTTGGACCCCAAAGGACTGGCCCACTCGTTGAAACCCTCGTACCATCTCATGCCCGTAGGCATAGTCTGCGGTTAGATAAACTACTTTTTTGCCGAACTTTGGAAATGCATAACGTCCAACTGCCCCAGCCGTTAGGTGGGGATTGAGGGCTTCGTGGAAGGTATACATACTCCAGTCTTTAGCTTCGTTAATCGCATCAGACTGACTGATGGAGTTGAAGATAATTTTCCGATCACGACAGACTGAGTTTATGGATAGCTGGGTTGCTGCGGACAAGGAGCCCACAACAAAATCTACCTTGTCCTTTTCAATTAATTCGAGAGTACGGGTAGCGGCCTCGCCAGGATTGAGCTTGTCATCACGAACCAACAACTCTGCCTTACGACCATTGAAGCCACCGCCGTCATTGAATTCTTTAACGGCGATTTCAGCGGCGCGCACCTGATCCTGTGCCTCTGCAGAAAATGCACCCGTCAACGGGACAGGAAAACCGATTTTGATAGGAGTATTTTGTGCATGAGCTAAATTGAGCCACGCCGGTGTTGCTGCAATTGCTGCTCCACCGACTATCACTGAGCGACGGCCTAACTGGGTTGCTTTGGTCATTTTTGTATCCTCTTTTATGGGTTAAATAGATAAATCAACTGCTGTTTGCTCCATGACAACAGCCGCATCGCGTGGGGTTAACTCACCGCAAGCAGAGGCTTGCATATAAGCACCCAAACGACGTCCGCGCTCGACAACCGCTTGACCAGGGACCAAGCGCTGTGATTCATAGTCCAAAAAAGCAGCTGGCTTGGTGCCGTGCGCTTTTAGGCAAGTAGATAAAGTGACAGCATCTTCAGCTGCTTTAGTCACACCCATACCGACGTGAGGGCGGGCTACAAAGGCAGCATCCCCCATGAGTGCGACCCGACCGAAGGCAAGGTTTTTACTGTAGCAATCGTAAATAGGTTGCAAAAACGGTTGAGCTGTTTTTTCCATGATTTCTGCAAACTGGGGTGCAAGCTTATCGTGCGCCATTTTGCGCGCATTGTGCACATGACGCCAAGAGACTTTATTGGGTGGTAATCCCAGGGGGTGGTGCACCCCATCAGCGTCAGTCATGAGGTCCTGCAAAGTACCGTTTTCGGGTGCGGGCCGGTACCATACAAAGTTGTAACGCCTTTGTCCTGGTTTAACAGAGTTGCCTTGTCCAGCTACGGGGTATCCAATCATTTGTTCACCTGCTGGTAGACAAAAACCAAAAGTCTCGAATAAAGTTTTTAGCGTATTTTTTGAGAGAACGGCTTCATCACATACCCCTCGCCAAGCCACGTATCCAGCATACTCGGCCTGAACTTGCGGGGCTAAAGCAGCTCTCACTAAAGAGCGAATACCGTCTGAGGCAATAAGCACTTCGGCGTCAAAGCGTCTACCGTCTTCACAAATCACATTCACCCCGTGGTCGTTTTGTGTCAAACTCTCAAGAGCGGCGCCACTGACGTACTTATCGGCTGGTAATGCATCTAGCAATAAAGTGTAAAGCCTACTCCAAGAGGTTAACACTTGGGGCAACTTGGTTTGTGTAACTACTGTGCCGTGCCGATCTAGGGTGACTCGATTATCAACAGCTACCCCTAGGGAGGCATCAATGGGAACACCGCAAAGCGCTAAAGCAGCTACGAGTGCGCTGTGAGTGACGATACCGGCGCCGCGACCATCAAGCGAAGAAGTCGCTTTCTCAAGCACGGTGACCTCAAAGCCTTCTCGCAGTAATATATTTGCCGTCATCAGACCACCCAATGACCCACCAATGATCAACACGCGTGACATTAATGGCTTGCTTCCAAACTGGCTTTTTCTGCAGCCGGGTAATTTAACTCAATCACAACTCCATTGGGATCATCAAGAAAGAGTTGATGCAAGCCAATTGATGGCACTGTACGTTCGCGCACCGCAATACCTAGTTTTGAGAGTAACGCAAGCTTTTGTTTAAGACCGGTCGCAAACATGGCTATATGGTCAACGGCTCCCGAGCCCTTTAAACTAGCGACGTCCCGGTCTCCCAGATATTGTTTTAGTCCCTCAGGATCATTTGGATCGATTCCAATCACATGAACCATCGCATTGCTCATATCATCGTGAGAACCGTTGTATAGCCATAGCCCAGGAAAGGGAAAGTTTGGTCGAGGTCCAACTGTTACGCCAAGCGCAGCTTCGTAGAATTCACGAGTACTCTCCAAATCGGTGGTACGAATAGAGAAATGATTGAGTGTTAGGGTCATGATTTAGCTTTCATTAAGTGTGTGCAACCGTATGATTTTCGCTATGGCGTTTTTTATTCCTAAGATCCTTGAGTGCATATTTGCCTGTGCCCGCGGAGATAGAAATCAAACTAGAACTGTAATTATCTTTTTTTTCCTTTGATCCATTCCGACCCCTTCCTTCCAAAGCTAAATCCCTAAATTGCAAACTGGCAACGTAGGCTATAACTTTGTCCTCAATATGAATGGGATCAATTTCCGCGGTAGGTAAAGATGTAGGGATTTTTTGATCTGCTTCTACGTTTTCCGTAACTTCAAGATTCGAGTCTAGACCATAAATCCATCGACGCATTCCCATGTAGAACACACTTCCGTGTAAACCTAAAATACGCTCCATTTCGCGCTCTGTTGGAGGTTTGCGAGTTCGACAACCGAGATAGCGCTGGGTTTCACGGTGAATTCGGGAAAATAGTTTAACTCGCAACATTGAAAAATAGCGCTCCGTAATAAAGCGCCCACTTAGGCCCGAATAAACAAACACCCTCACCCAATCAGAGACAAGGATCGCCTGCGCATAGGAGACATAAAACCGCGTAAGTTTTTCAGGTAATTCAATGCGCTTATCATCGAGTAAAGTATCCCACTCACTTCTCCACCCGCCTTCAAAAATATCTTCATACACGCGCTCTAACAAGGCCTGCTTTGTTGGAAAATAGTGATACATCAACGTGTGAGTAATTCCTAATTCACGAGCCAAGTCACGTAACTGTGCATCGACACCGTTGCGTGAGAAAAAGCGAATAGCGCCAGCGACTAACTGGCTTTCGCGCTCAACCGCACTCAAGCGGCGACGAATTGGAGCAGTTGATTTTAGGTTGCTAGGGTTTTTCCGGATGGAAGGCATGAGGACATTGATTGACATTTATGCTTAATTTAACGCTTGGTCAATAAGCGACAAATCGGGACAAACCCGCGGAATTGGATTAAAACTAAAAGGACACCCTTTTCATGGACTTACAAGGCAATGTGCAACTAGCTGCATCACCCAGCGTGGTGTGGCAAGCACTAAATAATCCGCAAGTGCTCAGAATTTGTATCCCCGGTTGCGAGGAAATCACAGCACTCTCCGCAACTGAGATGCAGGCTCGGGTTGTCATTAAGATGGGACCTGTTAGAGCAACTTTTGTGGGCAAAGTCAGCATGACTGATATCGTTCCCATGCATGGCTATACGCTCAACTTTGAAGGTTCTGGGGGCAGCGCAGGTTTTGCAAAGGGTAGCTCAGTCATTACCCTTGCCGCCGTTGAAGGCGGAACTCAACTCACTTACACAGCAAAAGCCTCCATAGCTGGGAAACTAGGTCAAATTGGAGGACGCATGATTGACGCCTCTGCACGTCAGTTATCAGAGAAATTTTTTAATGCCTTAAAAAACTATATTTCAGGTGCCCAATCACAGTCCAATTTGAGTTTAAATGTGCAGTCATCAAGTGCTGCCCTACCCACATTGAGCAGTCAGGTGCATCACGCATTAAACAATTCAGGGCCCCCAAAGTCTGAGCGTGAAGCTGCAAGCCCACTTTCAAATTCAGACCATTGGATTGCAATGGAGAAAATACGCCTGCTCTGGTTCTTTGCGGGTGTGTTATCCACCTCCATTGGAGTTTGGCTGGGTGTTAGCTTTTTAAAATAAAGGTATTCAATGAAAGCCCCCGCCTTCTCATACGTACGGCCTCAAAATTTAGAGGATGTGATCGCACTCATGCAAGAACACGGCGAAGAAGCCAGTTTACTTGCTGGAGGTCAGACACTACACGCAACACTTAATATGCGCTTATCGGAGCCTGGCCTATTAATTGATCTGCAATCTGTGAGTGAACTTAAGGGTATCCAAATAAAGGGGAGCGTACTAAGTATCGGTGCGATGGTCACTCATACTGAAATAGAGGACTCAGAATTAATTGCCCAACATTTACCCCTCCTATGCGCAGCTGTTGTGCACATCGCTCATAGGGCTATTAGAAATTTCGGAACTTTTGGTGGATCCATCGCATACGCAGACCCCGCCGCAGAGTGGCCAGCGTGCCTGCTAGCGCTTGACGGTGTAGTGGTTGCACTCGGGCCTGAGGGAGAAAGGCGTATCAAGGCTCAAGACTTTTTTACTGGACTTTACAGCACTAATTTAGAAAATAACGAACTTATCATAGCGTGCGAATTCCCAATTGGTGAGGATGCTAAATTATTTGCCTTTAACGAACTTGCAAGAAGACACGGGGACTATGCTTCAGTTGGTATTGCAGCATCGGCAAAATTACAAAACAAACGCATTCATGATATTCGCCTAGCTTGGTTGGGTGCGGTGAGTATGCCTTGGCGAAGTCTTCAAACTGAGGCCATGATTGAGGGCCAAGAGTTGAACGACGAATTGATCGAAAAAGCAGTTCAGTTTCTTAAAACAGAATTGCCAGCCGAGGCCGATTTAACACACAGCGCATTGACTAAAACACACCTTGCAGGCGTGATGCTTAAGAGAGCACTTAAATCAATTCTTCAAAACCATTGATTACTTCCTTATCTGGTATCCGTAATTACGCATTAACTTAAAAGTAAAAATTAAAAATAATAACTTTAAATCCTACCGTGACTTCAATAGGACCCGAATATGACTTCCCCTCACTCCCAAAACATTAACATCACGGTCAATGGTCAGATCCATCAGTGCGAGATAGAACCTCGGACACACTTGGTTGATTTTTTGCGTGACAACCTAGGCCTGAAGGGCTCTCACCTGGGGTGCGAACACGGTGTGTGCGGAGCATGCACAGTTCGGATGGATGGAAAAATTGTTCGAGGTTGTTTAACCCTCGCTGTTCAAGCGAGCGGCAAGCAAGTCGAAACCGTAGAAGGTCTAAGCGATACGGGTGAAATCCAAGACTTACAACAAGCGTTCATCAAGCATAACGCACTCCAATGCGGATTTTGTACCTCAGGCATGTTGATGGCAGCAAGTGAGTTACTGACTGCACAACCAGAGGCTACTAGAGAGGATGTGCGAGCATGGATGTCTGGCAATTACTGTAGGTGCACAGGATACCAATCGATTATTGACGCAGTATGTGATGTTCTTGCCTCGCGCCGCATGGGAGTTAAAGCATGAACGCACCTGAAAATAAATTTTTAAATGAGAAAATTCAAAGCCCAACTCCTGCTCCAACAGCAGAGCCTTTCAGTGGTGATTTAAGCAACGCTAAACACATTGGCCGAGCAATTCCAAGACCAAATATTGAACGTTTAACTGAAGGACGTGGTCAGTATGTAGATGATATTGAGTTACCTCGAATGGCTCACGTTGTTTACTGGCGCTCCCCAGTTGCTCATGCAAGAATTCTTAAAGTTGAGCGTTCATTTGCCCAGATGATGCCCGGTGTACTGGCCGTTTACACTGGCCATGATTTATCCTCAATTTGCAAACCCTGGGTCGCTACGCTCACGCACTTGGCCGGCATTAAATCAGCGCCACAATATCCAATGGCCCTGGATCGAGCACATTGGCAAGGTGAACCAGTTGTAGCCGTAGTTGGCAAGACCCGCGCGCAAGCAGAGGATGCACTTCAGTACATACAAGTTGAGTGGGAAGATTTACCTGCAGCACTTGATATGAATACCGCACTCGATCCGAACACTCCTGTGATTCATCCAGAGCTTGGAGATAACCTGTGCTTTACCAGAAGCTTAGATACTGGCGGCGTGGATGAGGCGTTTGCTAAAGCCGCTGTAGTAGCTGAGGCTACCTTTGACTTTGGTCGTCATACCGGCGTAACTCTAGAGCCTCGTTGTCAAATAGCAGACTACAACCCTGCTAGCAAGCAACTCACTGTTTACCATTCGCAGCAAGCGCCACACATGATGCAAGACCTTTATGCAAGGCAGTTTGATCTACCGGAGGCCAATATTCGTGTGATCTGTAAAGATGTGGGTGGCTCATTTGGTATAAAAGTACACGCCTACCCGGATGATTTTGCAACTGTAGCCATTTCTATCTTACTCAAAAGACCCATCAAGTTTGTAGCTGACAGACTTGAGTCGTTTGTAAGCGACATCCATGCACGAGAACACCGAATAGAGGGCCGTATTGCGGCGACCAAGGAAGGTGAAATTTTGGCGTTTGAAATCAAAGACACCACAGGCATTGGCCCTTTTTCTATGTTCCCTAGAACAAGCGGCATTGAGGGTAACCAGGTTGTAAATTTAACCGGGGGGCCCTATAAGCATAAGGCTTACCGTGCCAAACTTGATGTGGTTTTTCTTAACAAAACGCCTACTTGCCAGTACCGCGGCGTCGGACATCCTATCGCATGTGCAGTTACAGAGGGATTGGTAGATTTGGCTGCTGCTAAGCTGGGCCTTGACGCCTTGGAGATGCGAAAGCGAAATGTGATCCCAGACGATGCGTACCCCGCTACTGGAGCTTCAGGAATAAAGCTGGAAGTACTCTCACATGAGGCATGCCTTCGCCAAATAGAAACACTCATGGACTATCCAGCTTTATTGGCTGAGCAAACCGCGCTTCGACAAAAAGGGATCTACAGGGGAATAGGATTTGCAACCCTCATTGAGTTAACCAACCCCAGCGCTGCTTTTTACGGGGTTGGAGGCGCACGAATTTCCTCTCAAGACGGTGCCACTCTTCGACTTGAGCCTGCAGGGGGCTTAGCAGTGATGGCAAGCGTTGGAGAACAGGGCCAGGGAACTGAAGCAATATTTGCTCAAATTGCAGCTGATGCAGTAGGTGTTCCCATGGCAAAAGTAAGGCTGCTTACGGGGGACACGGATGCAGTACCTTACGGTGGTGGTACTTGGGCCTCTAGGGGTGCGGGAGTCGGGGGCGAAGCAGTGTTACAAGCTGGACTGGCTCTTAGAGCCAACATCCTTAAAGTTGCAGAAGCCATATTAAAACAACCCTTGGCTGATCTTAAGCTTGAGGATGGTCTCATTAAACACGCGCAAAGCGGGGCTGAACTCTTAGCCCTGTCAGAACTTGGCCGTATTGCCTACTACAGGCCCGATACACTGCCCGCTGGCTTTACCTCTGAGTTGATGGTTACTCGACATTACGCACAGCGCGACTATCCCTTTATCTTTACCAACGGCGTGCAAGCCTCTTACGTAGAAGTTGATGTCGAAACAGGCGCCGTAAAACTTTTAAAGCACTGGGCAGTTGAGGACTGCGGACGAGTGATTAATCCCAAGCTTGTGGATGAGCAAATTCGAGGAGCGATCGTTCAAGGCATTGGAGGCGCTTTATTTGAAGAGTGTCTCTACGATGACCAGGGTTTAATGCAAAACGGCTCTATGGCCGATTATCTCGTGCCTATGGCTAGTGAGATGCCAGATATCGAGATCTCCCACGTTGAGACCCCTACTCGAAGTTCACTGTTAGGCGCTAAGGGAGCGGGTGAGGCGGGCACTGCGGGCGCACCAGCAGCCGTAGTTAACGCGATCAACGACGCGCTTCGCCCCCTCAAAGCGCAAGTTTGGTCACAACCTGTTACGCCAGAGAAAATTCTCAAGGCGCTTGGACATGTGAAACAAATAACCATCTAGCGCTACTCATCTGAGATGATGCATTATCTATTTGTGCATTATCCAGATGTACGTTACACATTTGTACTTTACGCATTTGTACCTTACGGATTTGTTCGACCCCACTTGCGCTACAAAAGCGCCAAAGATTGCAACACCTAAAGCAGTTGCACTTTTAAGAATACTTCCCCCTTCGCAATGCCACCATCTAGTTCAGTTTATTTTGTCTTCAACCAGATCCAATAAATCACATTAAACCCGGTTTGAGTATCTACACGCTCACTTTGCTATAGCTATCAATGATTGGATAGACTTTGTAGTTTTACTCAGACATTTCCTGCGGATCATCCTTTAACCTTACACACCTATTTCTTTGCAAACTGTGAATTGAATCTAGGTCATTTCTAGTAAGTCAACGTTAGGATCAACAACCATATGTATCGCTCCCTCAAGTCCGTTACCCACTAAAGTTTGTAAAGCGAGATCAGTTTGCTGTAGGCCTAGTAAATGTGTACCCATTTGTTTAATTGCATGCTTATCACTAGCAATGATCTGCAAAGCAAGTTCAACGGACTCAAAGCTGTGACCACGCATTCCTTTTACGGTTAAAAATTTGGCAATGATTTGGTCACTGTCGAATTCTGGAATTTTCTTGCGTTTTTGTCCTCCCAATATAACCATTCCTTTTTTTCTAGCTAGGGCAATTGCAGTGACCACCGACTCGGTTCCACCAGAGGCGCAATCAATAACTAAATCGGCCATCAATCCACCCGTTAAATCAGACACAGTTTCAACGATATTTTGACCACTCAACTCAACTGTATGATGCGCTCCCAACCTTTTTGCAAGATCCAAGCGTCGCCTGTCTGTTGGATTGGACAGACCCGTAACGATAATATTGGACGCACCAGCCTCTTTCGCAGCCACAACGCAGGCTAATCCTTGCTGTCCAGGCCCTTGAATTACGACACATTGACCAGGCCCCGCTCCTCCTTGAAGATAAGTCCACTCTATGCCGTTAGAAATAGGTAGCGCAAGTGCTGCATGCCGCGGAGACAGCGAAGATGGAACTTTATGAAAAACAGTATTTAAGTGAAGATGCATGTATTGGCTGTAACCGCCCCATAGCCCAGGAGCAATATTCAGTCCTGTCGCCCCGTATCTGATCCCCCCTAATCGCCAATCCGTTGCATCACATAATCTAAAGTCACTGGAACGACATGCATGACAAGTTCCGCAAGGTATGTACTCTTCTAAAGCGACAATATCGCCTTCCTTTAAGCGCCAACGCGCAGCAGCCAAAGTGCCCATAGTTTCAATTACACCAACTGTCTCGTGCCCTAAAATAATAGGGCCTCTGCTTAGGGGCAAATTTTGATAATATCCCCAATCACTTCCGCAAACGCCTGTTGCAAGTACTTTGAGTAAGCCAGACTCCCGCTCTTCTTTGGGTTTAGAAAAAAATTGAAACTCTGTTTGGGTGGATGAAACCGCAACGGCGGCCTTAAATTGAGTCATTGGATTAAACAGTTACGTGAGGTTTGCCTTGCTCCGCAATGAATGCGTCACTTGCGGCTTCATTGAATTTTTTATCAATCGGCAATAAAAAAGCTGCGGATCGAACATGGTGGGCGCTTGGCTGGGACCCAGGCGGGGAAACGCCCCTGCTCTCTAACTCCTTTGCAGCATTCAACAAGCGGCGTCTGGCCATCAATATACCGTTGTCAGTGGAAGTCAAGTTCTCCTTTGTACGATCCTGGATCGTCCCCATACTTTCTTGAAGCGATGCATCTTGCATTGCAATTCCTTCAATACCACTAAAAGTTAACCCCTCTTTTTGTGCTTTTCTATCCATCAGATAATCATTTTGCTTATTCTGAATCGGAATATAAGTTCCTGGAATATATTTAACATGTATTCCTTTGCCGTCTTTCATCGCGTTAACTTCCAAATCCGTTAAATCGCGGTTTGGATGGTAATCAAAGCTCCAAGCCCAGTTTTGATGATCATTGATAGGCACCCAAAAATGACCATGAACGGGATGATCCCCTCTAGGAGGAATAAGTGTAAAGGCAGGCAAAAGCCACTGAGTAACGCGCCAATAATACTGATTATTTTCTGCGTTGCGTCTAACACCTATGTACAGTCCCCCTTCTGATTCGACAACCTCAAATATAGGTTTTAAATCATTCAAGTTGTATTGGTTTCCTTTAGATCCTTTAAAAAGAGGATCTGATTGTAAATTCTTGCCGTGTAACCAAGATACATGACTTGAATCAATGCCTCCCTCCAAGGCTTGAAGCCAGTTAGATTCCTGCAGTCTTTTGGTGATAAATCTTCGCTTCGGGGGCGCCAAAGCAAACTCATACTCAGGTAGATCTGGTTTGAATTCCGGCGGTCCCATATAAATCCAAATGATGCCACCTCGCTCTTCCAGGGGATAAGACTTCAATCTAATCCTGTCACACAACTTACTCTCAGATGGCTCGGAGGGAATTTCAATACATTTACCGTTGATATCATATTTCCAACCATGGTAGGGACACCGAATACCATTTTCCTCGTTTCGACCGAACCAAAGTGAAACGCCTCTATGTGCGCAAAACTCATCTATCACACCCAAGCGTCCACTGGAGTCTCTAAAGGCAAGTAATTTTTCGGACAAAATCTCAAGTCTTACAGGCGGACCATCTGGCTCTGCCAATTCCTCGGAAAGCAACACGGGCTGCCAATACCTTCTGAACAATTCACCCATTGGGGTACCCGGACCCGTTTGGGTCAAATAATCGTTTTGCTCTTTTTTCAACTCAAACTACTCCGTCTTAAAGTCCATTTATATTAGCGTTGATACTATCAATGCCGGGGTATTTTCTCTTGTATATTACGGTCTGGAAATTTGGGGTTACCCTTACAAATTTAGAAATATATATTGATTAATTAAAAAAATAAACGACTATGACCAATAAAATTGAGTTATGTAAAGTAACTGACGTAAAACTCGGCGAGGCTCTTAAAATCGAAAAAGAAGGGCTTGTACTTGCTGTATTTAATATAGATAGCGAATTTTTTGTAACCGATGATTTATGTACACACGGACCAGGCTCATTGTCTGAGGGGTGGGTTTTAGATGATCTTGTAGAGTGTAATTTTCACAATGGTGCCTTTAATATCAAAACTGGAGAAGCAGTAACGGCCCCTTGTACTGAAAAATTAAGGACCTACCAAGTTGTAGTTGAGAATCAATTAATTTATATCTTGATATAGAGAAAGTTTAAAATTGAAAAAATTATTCTTTCTCTCTGCCCTCTTCTTCCAGATCTATTTCGCACAAATTGCTTACTCACAAAATACAAGTTCGTGGCCTAGTCGACCCGTCAAAATCGTAGTTCCTTATGGGCCTGCTGGTAGCTCAGACACATTGGCAAGAATCGTGTCCGAACAGCTTTCACAGACATTTAAACAATCTTTTATTATTGATAATAAGGCAGGAGCAGGTGGAACGATTGGGTCTGAATTTGTAGCTAAATCTCAACCAGATGGCTATACACTCGTTATTTCGGGTATCGGATCGCATGTAATTGCACCTAATTTGTACCCCAACAAATATGATCCAGTAAAAGACTTTACGCACATTGCTCTTCTAGGCGGTCCCCCCCTTGGACTAGTTGTTAACCCAAATCTACCCATTCAAAATTTAAAGGGTTTTATAAATTACGTCAAAAATCAACCCGATGGCATCGTCTACGGATCGCCAGGAATCGGCACTCACGGCAATATTGTTGGAGAATACTTTGCGGAAATTGCGGGTTTGAAATTAACCCACATTGGCTATAAAGGTGGAAGCAGTGTAGTTAACGATATTGTTGGCGGCCAATTACCTGCTGGAATAATTACTGTTACTTCGGCAAAGTCTTTGATTCAAGCCAATAAACTTAGGCTCATAGCGATCACATCTGCTAAACGATTGGAAAACTTTCCAAATGTGCCTACATTTTCTGAACTAGGATACCCCAAGTTAACATCAACAACCTGGTTTTCATTGTCTGGTCCTGCCGGGATGCCAGAGACAATTACTAATAAAATAAATGCTGCAGTTAATGAAGCAATGACCACCCCATTGGCTAAGGAGAGACTGACTTTTGAAGATATGGAATTTCAAGCCATGGGCGCTGAAGCATTTAACAAATTTATTCAAAGCGAAATATTAACTTGGGGTGGAATTTCCAAAAAAATTCAATTACAAAATAAATAGTTATAGATTGTCAAGTCTTCACCCAACTCTATAGGGATAAGGTATGGGGAATACTAGACTAGACCTAATTTAACTTCGCCCAATCTACAACTGAACTTTTGCATGCTGCTCGCTATCTGTGCGCATGACGTTTCCAGCCAAATACGCCTTAGCTGCGCTGTATACATACTTAAGTCCCTGCATACCAGCGTTATCCCAAAATTCGCCTTGACCTCCTGTAAATTTGAGCAAGGCAATATTTGCATCTGACTTGCCCCCAGGAAACCAAACTTTCCAGGACTCTTTCCACATAAGCTCAATCAATGTGCGGTCCAAAGTGAGTGTCAATTCACCTTGAACAGATGCATATTTACTTGCACCTTGAAATGTTAATAACGCATGTGGATTCGCTTTGATTTCGTCTACTTTAACTGAATTGATGTCGGTTACCAAGTACGCGCTCATACCCTCCTCCAAATGTGCGATAACCATAGGACGGGCATGCACAGCGGTACCACTGTAAGTTACCAGCATTGCCACATCAAAATCACTCACCAAATCTTGCAGATTTTTTTTGTCTTCACTTTTGTTCATTTCAGTTGCTCCTGGATCTTTAAAAATAGAGGGATTAGTACACGCCCCTACCTTATACAAACTGTTATTAAAAACTGTTCGTTATCCAACATACATTTCAATCTAGCTGTCACTCGTTGTTCAATTTTGGTTGATCAAAGAGTAAATCAAAGATCCAAGTAAAAACAAAAGTACCGAATAAAAAAAATACTGTCATGGCAATATCCATGGCAAATGCTTGCGTATAGCTAATATCAAACCACCAAGCAAATAAAATTACAAAAAGTAACAAAAGTGGCATTTCAAATCCAAGCGCATGCATAACCCTTCTCAAAACTGTTCTGTGCTTTGAAGCTTGCGCGAATTCCCACATCTCAAACCAGTAATTAAATAACCAATTCCACAAAACAGCAACTACCGAGCCAGTTACAGCCATTACGCTAGAGTGGGTTATGCTTTGATCAGAAAGTACGGAGAGACCTATGCTGGAGCATGCAATAGCTAGTACCTCTGATGTAGCAATAAATAAAAACCGCCTTCTCCACCCTTGTAACGAGAAAAGAATAGGCTTTTTGGGGTGAAGTGATGGATCAATTTTCAACAGATTTCTGAAATATCAGCCTAATAAATACATAAAAGCACCCTAACGACCAAGGCCCACATCGATAATAAAAAAATGTCAATTGGCTCGTGTTAAGTAAAAATTAAACTTTGCCATTATTGCACGCTGATAATAGTTGCACCATTCATTTATCGCTAAAACAAAAACTGGAATGAAAAACTCAACTCTTAAGGCTACAGTTTCAATCAAACAGTAAACACTGTTACATTTGGTCTAAAAATAATTGGTGTGTAGGATGATGATTGCAATAAGGAGGCAATTTATTCAGCAATAATATTTTTTAACTTAATAACACGCCCCCACCTTGGATAATCTTTTGCCTCTATCGCACTTAATTCCTCAGGGGTAGAGGAACTGGCGTCCAAACCTGCTTTACCTAAAATATCTTTAACCTGTTGTTGTTGCAAAATATTTACAAATTCAGAATTAAGTTTATTGACGATGGCAATCGGCGTTTTAACTGGAACAAAGAATGCGTACCACAGGTCGACATTTATCTCTTTATAACCAAGCTCTTGAAAGGTTGGTACATCCAAAGCGACAGGATGGCGCCTTGACCCACCTACTGCCAATGCAATCAACTTACCAGACTTAACGAAATCTTGAGCAACATGAACGGGTAAAAACCCTACCATAACCTCTCCAGCCAGCAAGTCTTGGGTATATCCTGCAGATCCTCGATAAGGCACATGCAACATAAAGGACTTAGTCTCAAGCTTGAATAACTCCATAGCCATGTGATGCGGAGTACCAACACCTGGTGATCCAAAGGTGACAAACCCAGGTCTGGCCATTGATAGAGCCACCAATTGCTTGACTGATTTAATATCAAATTTGGGATTAGCAACTAGCATCAGCGTTCCATACGCGGCCATGGATACGGGAGTAAAATCTTTTAAGGGATTAAATGTTGCGCTTTTATAAAGTTGTGAAGCGATCAACATTGTGTTCGCACCCATCAAAATGGTATTTCCATCTGGCGCGGATTTAGCGACAAAATCAGCCCCAATATTTCCACTAGCACCGGGGATATTTTGCACCAATACTGTTTGACCCATCCGCTCCCCGAGTTGAGTCTGAACAGTTCGAGCTATAGTGTCCATTCCAGTCCCCGGGGTAAAGGGTACTACGATTTTAATGGGAATATTACTTGACTGCGCAAATGCAGAAACCACAAAGACAAGGCCTAGCAATACTAGTGGATACCGAAAGAATGACTTCATGAGTTTCTTGAAGGGATTTTGAATAATGCTTCAGCATTGGTTTGATAGAATTTTTTCTTTGCTACCGGATTCATATCCATTGCATCAAGCGAATGAACTTCATCTATAGCATATTGATACGGATAGTCCATAGCATACAGAACCCTATCCTCACCTACTACATCCTGGGTAAATGAGATGGCCTTATGCCAAGCAACACCGCTACAGGTGATATGAAAGTTTTCACGTAAATAATCACTAGGTTTACGCTTGAGTGGTTTAACGCAGTCGTAACGATTAGAGCGTACCGTAGCAGCATGCATATAATCCAATCGATAAGACCAAAACGGCAACGCTTCTCCCATATGCCCCAAGATAATCTGCAACTTTGGAAAATGATCAAATACGCCTGCGGTAATGAGTTTAAGTGCGTGCAACGCAGTTTCAACACCAAAACCAAAAATAGCACCATCCAAGCCTGATTCTAAAAATGGCTGAATCATGTTCGCTGGTGGAGTATTGGGATGTATGTAGATAGGGGTATCGTGCGCCTGCGCTGCTTCAAAGATCTCCCAGAACTTCGGATCAGATAAGTATTCACCCTGAGTATGCGAATTAATAATGACTGAATTCATTCCAAGTTGATTAACGCCGCGCTGAATCTCTTTTGCTGCTGCTGCAGGGTCTTGCGGGGCAATGGCTATCATGCCTGCGAAACGCGTAGGATGACGACGCACGCCTGCAGCTAATTCATCATTGGCGAACTTAGCAAATGACACCGCGCTGGCTGTCTCCATAAACTGCACTCCAGGGGCAGTTAGTGCAATGATTTGCATATCAATCCCGGCTTCATCCATATGTCCTATACGAATTTGATCCAGGTCCGTCAGACAACGCATGATGTGCTTTGCACGCTCACTTGGACTGCTCATATAAAAACCCATAAGACTTTGAAAACCAGGATCGACCTGAGGTTGCTTCAAAATATTACGAAAAATGTCGAGCATTTCGGTAGGGCAAAATGCCTCCTCGGTCGCTATTCGCAGATAAGGTGCTTTGCCAGGACGCTGAGTATTATTAGTCATTTAAATGTAGATTTCTAATTTTGAGATAAGGTTACTTTGAAAATTAGCAACTTCACTTCAATTGTGGCAACATTTAAAGACTGTGTACTAGGTAAGAACACTTATTGGGAGATTATTTTTCCCTTAGGAATTAGGCGAAATAATATTCGTGCAAACTCTTAATTTACACTCTTTTAAAGCACTCATGTATCAACGACGCGCTAACCTCAAGTGCTAATTTTAGAAGTTAGTAGGTTAAATATTTTAATTTCATCTGATTCATCTCCAAATTGACTAGACAAATCAGTATGAAGATTTTTCATTTCTGAGGCAGATACCAAAAAAGACAATTGATCAATCAGGGTCTGAAACTGCTGGGCAGCATATTCAGGATGGTCAAGTACATTGATTATTAATCCACTAAATTGAGCCTTTCCAGCTAATGATTCTTTAAACTCTCTCTCCGCTTCCTCCATGATCCTTTGTTGCGAGGTAGCCGAGATATGCAAACGTTCAGCTTCTTGTTTAATTTCCAGTAAGTGGTCTTGATCC
The DNA here is from genome assembly GCA_903896615.1 of uncultured Burkholderiales bacterium. GTDB lineage: Bacteria > Pseudomonadota > Gammaproteobacteria > Burkholderiales > Burkholderiaceae_C > Limnohabitans. The sequence continues at coordinate 5,481 of CAITYM010000053.1, read as the reverse complement.
AATTCTCCAGAAGCAAATACTTTACCGATTTTGCGTTTAAGCGCCTCCCGATCCTGTTGTAATTGGTCTGTAAATGCTGAAGCAAGTACGCCTGCTGGAATAGCAAAAATCCCCACTCCAATTAGTGCAACGATTGAAGTCATAAAGCGCCCAAGGGGCGTAATTGGCGTCATATCACCATAACCTATGGATGAGAGAGTTGTCATTGACCAATAGATTGCCTCGGGGATATTGGTGAATACATCAGGCTGAGCATCATGCTCAAGCAAATATCCTAAACTAGCCGTCAAAAGGATAAGTAGAAACAGTACGAACATTGCTGAAAATATGATTGGACGTTCTCGTTTTAGTACTCCAGTCAAGGTTTGTGTTGCCGATGAATAGCGAGTCAGTTTCAGCAATCGCATGAGTCTAAAGACTCGTAAAAATCTTAAATCAACTTGATAAACAATAATAGCTTCTAAGATAAAGGGCAGGATAGTCAATAAATCAATTAAAGCTTGATAACTCTTGGCGTATGCCAATCGCGTCCATTTGTACTGTTTGAACTCAGGATTCTCAGGGGCAACATACAGTCTTGCTGCATATTCAATCGTAAAAATTGTGAAAGTAACAACATCAACCCATTGGAATAAGAGGTAGAAAATTTGATGTATAGATTCCACAGATTCAATAAGAACGCAAATAATTGATACTGCAACCCAAAATACAATAAAGTTATCAAAATATACTTGCAGTTTTCCTGATTGCTCAGTTGGCTCTAGCAGAGAATATATCTTACGCCTAAATGTATTTTTCTTATTTAAATCAATAAACTCAATAATGGCAGGTACTAGCAGTCGAGAAAACTTAAACATTCGCATTAAACGAAATAACCTTAATGCTCGAAGCAACTCAACATCAACCGTCATAAATAAGGCAATGTAAAAAGGCGCTATCGCAATAAAGTCTACTAGCGCATAAATTCCAACTAAATATTTAAGCCTTGGAAATCTATAGCCTGCGTAGTCCGGATTATTTGAAGCAGTGAACCAGCGGAGTAAATACTCGATTGTAAAGATAATGATGGCAATAATGTCAAAAATATGCAGTTCACCTCGGTACAGTGCCTGAACTTCTGGGATATGCTCTAACGCAATCGAAAATACACTTGCGACGATCAGCCACGCAACTGATTTTTCAATTAATTTAGCAAGTCCTGCTTCATTATTTGTATCAAATAACCAAGAGTATAAAAGAGTACAAATATTTTTAAAGGGTGTAAATATTAACATTGACATCCTTATCGTGTACTTGCTTTAGAAAGCATCGCACAAATTTGTATAGCCTCCTGTTTTGGGGGAGACACGTCAGTTAATTTTTGAGTCAAGAGTTCTTGACCTAATACTTTATGCAACAACCTCAATTGGGATACGATAATGCCAAATTGATCTGCAGTATATGCTGGGTGCTCCTTTACATCGAGCATCAAATGTCCGTACTGAATTAATTGAGCTTCTCGGTCTCTTAGGTCTTGTTTAGCTTCTTTTAATAATTTCTGAAATTGTTCACTCGTCAAGTGCAGCCGTTCAGATTCAGCCATAATTTCTTCGTGTGCAGCTTGGTTTAGCTCTCCATTTTTGTAAGCATCAACAATTTTTCGTCTAAACTCTTCACGATCTAATTTGAGTTGATCTGTGAAGGCAGATGCAAGTAATCCAGATGGAATAGCAAAAATACCAATTCCTGCCAAAGAAGTCATCACGGTCAATAAGCGTCCTAACGGAGTAATTGGAGAGATATCGCCGTACCCAACACTGGCGAGGGTAATAATTGCCCAGTAAAGAGAGACTGGAATATTCGGATATTTATCGGGCTGTGCGTCATGTTCAAACAAATATCCAAGACTCGCTGTAAGGACAACCAGAAGCATCATGACAAAAACAGCAGCCGCCATGACTGGCCACTCACGCTTAAATACTTTAAATAGTGTTTGCGTTGCTGATGTGTACCTTGTTAACTTCAGCATCCGCATGAGTCTAAATACGCGCAAGAATCGCAAGTCTAGATTAAAAGGCAAAAAGTGTTCAAATATGAAAGGCAAGATTGTGATTAGATCAATCAATGCTTGTCCAGACACAAAGTGCGTCCAGCGAGGCCATCTTATTTGCTTAAAGATAGCTTTTTCTGGTGCACTATAGATTCTCGCTATGTACTCCAACGTAAAGATTGTGAAGGCCACCACATCCACCCAGTGAAATTGCTCAGCAAACAATTGATGTACTGAATCTACTGATTCAATTACTACACAAAATATGGACAAAGCAATCCATGAAACAATAAAGTTGTCCACTAAATAATGCAATCGTCCTGAATGACCCGAAGGCTCCATGAGTGCAAATACTTTTTGGCGAAAACTTCTGCCATGATTCAAACGTTTAAACTCTATCCAAGCCGGCATTATTTGTCGTGAAAATTTAAGCATACGCAATAAGCGCAAAAGCCTAAGTACTCTAAGCATTTCGACATCAACGCTCACGAATTGAGCAAAGTAAAAAGGGGCTATAGCAACTAAATCAACTAGCGCATAAAAGCTTACGAGATACCTGAGTCGGGGATACTTATAATCTTTGAAAGCCTCGTTACTTTTAGCAGTGTATGCGCGTAACAAATACTCTATCGTAAATATCAAAATGCTTATTAAATTCAGTTCATTTAATGCTTCGCTATATTTAATCTCAAGCGCTGGTATGCGCTCAATAATGACAGCTAAAACACTGCCAATGATTATTAAGGCAATGAATTTTTCAACCTGGCGGCCATATCCTTGGATTTGTCGGGTATCAAACAACCAAAAATAAAGTAATTCACTAAGACTCAGTTTTCGAGGGTTATTTAAGTTGTTCATGAAAGAATTTGAGTTCTCAGACATTCTAGACTTGACTTCAGTAATGGCCTATGATAATTCGTATTACTAGGTAATTACTTGGTTTTAAAAAATTAAGAGATTTGATTTAGATCAAAACTTCCTCAAAACTCAATTTCTCAGGTTTAAATGCTTGGCTAATTGTGTATTTTTTTATGGTCATTCTTGTCTAATTTTGGGATTTATTTACCCGCTACGCATGAAAATATTCAGGTTGCAGGACTGAGTTTGGGTTAATGTGGCAAAAATCTCCGACTTGATATACTTTGACTTGAGTTAATCATAAGTTGGACATTACGCAACTTAATTGTGTATGTTTAATTTCTTCATATACTCTAAAAATTGATAACAGTCACTCAATTTTTTTTAAAACGATTGACCTTACCCCCCTTATGACGTATTTAATTAATTTTGTTCAAGATGCTTTACCTGGCGTTAATCTGCAATTTTCTAATTAAAAAGAAATCAGTCCACAAATATGAACAATCAAAAAACTGAGAACAGTTTTAAAGGAAATAAGTCTAAACTCCCTAGTAAGACTTGCGAAACTTGTGGACTTAAGATGACCTGGCGGAAAGCTTGGGCTAAAAACTGGGAAAATGTTAAATTCTGTTCAGATGCGTGCAGAAAAAACAAAAAAAAGAATGAATCTTGCCTTCAACCTTAACCCCAAAATTATCTCTACCCGCTGTGAAAAAAAGTGATTCCATCAGACGTCTGGTCATTATTTTAGGTGATCAACTCAGCTTAGATGCCAAGGCCTTGACGGGTTTTGACCCGCGGCAAGATCTCATATGGATGGCTGAAGCAAAGCAGGAATCCACTCATGTTCCAAGCTCCAAGCAGCGAATTGCGGTATTCTTGAGCGCTATGCGCCATTTTGCGGCGGAGGTTAAGGCGAATAATTGGCCCTTAGACTATACCGAGATTGAATCTCCACTCCACACTGGAACACTAAGAGGTGAATTATCCAAAGCTTTGACACATCACTCTCCAACTGAGGTACACGTTACACAACCGGGGGAATTCAGAGTGTTGAGTGATATCAAATTAACATGCGAGGATTTGGGTACTAAATTAATAATTCATCCTGACAATCATTTTTTTACGGATATCAGTGACTTTGAAGTCTTTGCAAAATCTCGCAAGCAACTTCGAATGGAGTACTGGTATAGAGAATTAAGGCAAAGATTCAATATCTTAATGGACAATGGTGAACCGTCTGGTGGCCAATGGAACTTTGATGCCGATAATCGTCAGTCCTTCGGCAAAAGCGGCCCTCCACCCATTCCTGCTCCTCTCCTTATTAAGCCTGACGCAATAACTAAAGAAGTAATTGAGCTTGTTCAGAGAATTTATCCAGATCACGTAGGCTCGCTTGCTGAGTTTGGCTGGCCAGTTACACGTAGAGATGCATTAGCGGCATTGGATATTTTTATAGGTGAGCGACTTCAAATGTTTGGAAGCTTTGAGGATGCGATGTGGACACAAGAACCATGGCTTTATCACTCTCACCTCTCCGTACTCCTAAATTTAAAGCTCTTGAATCCACGCGAAGTTGTCGCTGCAGCTGAGAAGGCTTATATAGACGGCAAAGCCCCAATTGCATCTGTTGAGGGATTTATAAGACAGATATTGGGTTGGCGTGAATATGTTCGAGGTATTTACTGGACCCAGATGCCTGAATATCTTGGATTAAACGCCCTAAAGGCAACTCACCCTCTCCCCTCCTTTTTTTGGAACGGTGTGACCGAAATGAATTGTTTAAATGAATCACTTGCACAGACATTTAAATACGGTTATGCACACCACATACAAAGATTAATGGTACTGGGTCTTTACACCTTAATGTACGGGGTGGATCCTAAGTATGTACATGAGTGGTTTTTGAGTGTGTATGTTGATGCAGTTGAATGGGTTGAACTTCCCAACACTTTGGGCATGTCACAATTTGGGGATGGAGGAATCATAGCCAGCAAGCCCTATATCGCAAGCGGCAAGTACATCCAACGCATGAGCAATTACTGCAGTGGGTGCAAATTTGACCCGAGTATGTCTACGGGTGAGGAGGCTTGTCCCATGACCACTCTTTATTGGGACTTCCTCATACGACATCAAAAGCTTTTGACTAAGAATCCTCGTATGGGTATGCAGTTAAAAAATCTATTGCGACTAGATGCACAAAAGCTAGACCTGATTAAGCAAACAGCCCAATCGCACAGGGAAAAGTACAAATGAGCTTTTGATTTTAATTAAAACACAGGACAAACTTGGGAAAGGTCAAACGTAAGGAGCTATTGTCAAAGGAGTTTTGGACTCTAAGTGCACCCATAGTTTGCGCACTTTGTTTGAGAGAGATTCCAAAAAAACAATTGGAGGCGCACCACCTTATACCGAAATCAAAAGGAGGCATCCAAACTGAGTACCTGCATAGTATTTGTCATCGACAAATTCACGCTTTATTCACTGAGACAGAACTCGCTCAGCAATTCAATACCGCAGATTTACTACTCCAGCATCCAGAATTCATAAAATTTATTAAATGGGTTAAAACTAAGCCTATTGATTTTAATAAG
>CAITYM010000052.1 GCA_903896615.1 uncultured Burkholderiales bacterium | reverse complement strand
GATTTTAGATATTAAACCTAAAACACTGCACGAGCGTGTTAGTGTCATCCTAGGTTCTAAAAACGAGGTTAATTTAGTTACGAATTACCACCAAACTAAATAATCTTTTAAAAAGAGCTATCTGTCACGGTAAACATGAGCTCTGGCCATTTGCGAGTTTTTTAAAAAATGGAAAAATTTTTTTACTCCGCCATCTCTAACCCCTCCAGGACTATTTGAAAGAGTTCTACCGACAAAACAGTTTTCAGGGGAGCGTGCCGATCAAGTAATTAGGGCCATAAGTATATTTAATATCGGCAAGGCCAATTTTGAAGGTTGCCGCATAAAGCAATCAACTGTATCTGCAAGCTGCACAAGTACAATGCTCTTTGAGGTTACCTCGTCTGAACCTACGGGCATGGCACTGACTGCTTGAACTTTAAAGTACAACCAAACTCATTGAGTGGTGCCGAAGAGAAGAATTGAACTCCCGACCTTCTCATTACGAATGAGCTGCTCTACCAACTGAGCTACTTCGGCACAGAATAATTATATTATTTTTAATGGAGTGGGCTATTGAATACCGGAAGGATTCTAATTTGTTAAAGATATTTTGCAATGCAATTGGATTCCAAATTGTCTGGTTTGCATGCGCGTTCACAGTTAACGAGACATTCCCATTTAATTTAATTTGGATTATCTTCGCGACACTTGTTTACATCGCTCAACATATTTTTTTTAGTAATGACAGAAGCTCAGAACTTGGACTCATCTTTAAGGTCGCAACACTAGGATGGGTCGTAGATACCTTACTCATTCAAAATCAATTAATCTATTTTGCGGGTGCTTACCAAGGTTATCTGAACGGCACACAACCCTTTTGGATGACTTGCTTATGGTTAAGTCTTGGGGCCTCGCTTAATCAGTCCCTTGGGTGGTTGAAAAAAATTGGTCCTTGGGTTAGTTTGGTTGGAGCTTTAACGGGCACGCTGTCGTACTACGCAGGCCAACGGTTAGGAGTTTTGCACTTTACGACTTTAAATGCAGTCGTAATTACGTCCCTATGTTGGGGAGTTAGCTTACCTCTTTTGACTCTGCTAAGCGTAGATTCCTGCGTTCAAACCAAAAACCAACATTAGATAGCCTTCAGCGTCCCGTAAAAACCCTACTTACGTACAATGATTGATCGCAATAATTTCAAGCTCGATTTAAAAATCTAAAATCTACAACTAACAGTCCCCAACTGTCCTATAGCAATTCCAACTAACCCAATATAACTGATGCCACTTGAGTTGACCTGCCCCGTTGTGGGAATAAAGTATTTGGATGAAAAATCCCCCGCACGGGGACTTGAGAGTTACGATTTGACTCTCTACTGGAAGACCTTATCCTGGACGGGGATGCAAACACAATCTAGCTCAAGCTCAAGATCACGCTCAATCCTGATTCACTAACTACATCGTCTTACCTTTCAAACTGTGGAGAAATCATTCATGTCAGACGCCCCTAAGAGTGCCCGCGAAGCTATTCCAGACAATCTAAACCCACTGGGCATGGAGGGCATCGAATTCATTGAATATGCAACCTCTAAACCCCAAGCACTTGGACAAGTGCTTGAGATGATGGGATTTCGACCCATTGCAAGACACCGCTCACGCGAGGTTACGCTTTACCGACAAGGCGACATAAACATAATTATTAATGCTCATGATGCGGGACTCTCTCACCGCTCGAGTCCAACTGAGACTCCCGTATTAGCTGCTATTGCCCTACGCGTTAGAGACGCCTCAGCAGCCTATCACCGCGCGCTTGAGCTTGGGGCCTGGGCAGTGCCCACCCAAGTTGAGGTAATGGAATTAAATATTCCTGCTGTACACGGTGTCGGGTCTAGTCGTATTTACTTTGTCGATCGTTACAAAGAGTTTTCTATTTACGATGTTGACTTCACACCCATTCCATCCGTTGATCAACGCCCTAGTGCTTTACATGACATCAAACTCTTTGGAATCGTTCAGTACATTGGCAACGATAGGGCTGAGGATTGGAGTGAATTTTACTGTTCACTGTTTGGTTTTGAAATGCTACCTACAGGTACGATATTCGGCATTTTGCCCAAAGGCACCATACTGAGGAGCCCATGCCGTCAGTTCTTCTTGCAACTGATTGAACCAGAGGTTGGACTCCTAAGCGTTGACGAGGATGAGCGCTTTCAACGAGTAGCGTTTAGCACCCCCAGCGTTTTTGAAGCGGTCAAGGACCTAAGGACAAAAGGCGTCGAATTTATCGAGTCTCCTACGGTTCATACTGAAGATAAAGGTGCCCTAACTCGAACTTGGTTAGGCGCGATAAGCTTTGAACTCGTCAAGCGTTGATTAAGGAATCCAACATGAATCCCCTAATTGGAAATCTTTCAGACTTTGGGATGGATACCATCTCACTTGCTGGCACCTTAGAGGCAAAGCTAAAGGCAATAAAGGCCGCCGGATTTGATCAACTCATGCTCAATGCAAGAGATGTGGTTGGACATCCCCAAGGATTGGATGCAGCCATTCAGGCCGTAAAGCAAAGTGGACTTCGCGTAACTGGATTTCAAGTGCTCAGAGACTTTGAAGGATTAAGTGGCCATTTACATGACTACAAAATTGATATTGCAAAGTCCATGCTTGAGATGTGTGCAGCCCTAGGCTCAAAAGTCTTACTGGTCTGTTCATCCACATCCACACACGCTACAGAGAATGTTGACGATTTAGCAAAAGATTTGAGGAAGCTCGCTATGCTCGCTATCCCCAAAGGGATCAAAATAGCCTATGAGGGGCTATCTTGGGGTAGAACGATAAATGAGTTCGCTCAAGCGTGGGACGTCATTGAAATTGCGGATATGCCAAACCTTGGAATCGGGATTGATTCATTTCACATACTTGCGACTAAATCATCCTTAGATAATTTAGAAATGATTGATCCTGAGAAGATATTTTTAGTGCAACTCGCTGACTTTATGTGGCAAGAGATCCGCTCTGTTGAGGAGCGCATTACAACAGCCCGACACTTTAGAGTTTTTCCTGGCGAAGGTGTTCATAGTGAGTTCTTAGCTGATCTAGTCTCACGCCTTTACAAACTCGGCTACAGAGGGGACTACAGCTTTGAGGTCTTCAATGATGACTATCAGCAACTTCCACTTGATACAGTTGCAACCCGTGCGATGCGGTGTGCGCAGTGGTTGGGGGAGGACGTCCTAAAACGCTCCGTCCCCTTGCCAAATAAAATTAGATTGCGTAGCGCTCAGTCAGCACATTAAAGCATGCCTGTGCTTGTGCTTGTCTGGCCTGAGCTTAACAACGCGTACGCAGGAAATGGATGGGGCTCCTACGCGCAGCGCAAGCTCATGAATAAGGAGCTAGGAGTTAGGAGTTAGGAGTTAGGAGTTAATGCAAAGCCTGCAATCTTTTTGTAATTCTCAGAAATTTGGCGTAATTCCTCTTGACTGATCAAATCGTCAATACTCTCAAAAGGCTGCCCCTTACTCAACTCATCGGCTTTCATAATAATCGCATCAGGCGGTAGGCTACGGTTGGTTGTAACCACTTTACCAGTTGTTTCAAGTCGTTTGCTTTCATAGTCCATCAAAGCTTGAGTTGCGCTCTCAGTTCCTGCACCTCCAGCATTAAATGCATCTTTCAAACAATCGGCCAACGTGCGTGCATCTATGATGGCCTGAGCCGATCCATTTGAACCCCTGGGGTACATTGGATGTGCTGCATCGCCCATCAAAGTCACAGTACCAAATGTCCATTGCGGCAAGGGGTTTTTATCAACCATCGGATACTCTAAGATATGATCCGCAGTGCTAATCAATTCAGCGACATCCAACCAATCGTAGCGCCATTTGTCAAAAGTGGGAAGGAAGTCCTCTAACTTACCTGGCTTATTCCAATCATTCATCGCTTTATGATCCTCTTGAATCTCTGCGACCCAGTTAATCAACTGATTGCCCTTTCCGTCCACGTTATCAATGATTGGATAAATGACCATCTTACCAGTCTCTATAGAACCAATACGGACATAGCTTTTACCACTTAAGATTGGTTTATGAACACTTACACCCCGCCAAGTGTTGATACCCGCAAATGCGACTTGATCATTTGGGAAGAGTTGCCGGCGAACGGCAGAATTAACGCCGTCACAAGCAACGACAACACTTGCACTGACCTTTTGATGCGTTCCGTCGGCCAACTCCATTTGCAGCTCAACACCAGAATTGGCGCCCTGGGTTTGTGTGAATCCGGTACAGCGATAGCCCGTGTGGATTTTAGATGGGCCGAGCCTTTGCAAAGCCGCTTCATAAAGCACTTTGTGAAGTCTGCCCCTGTGAATACCAAGCTCAGGCGTGTTGTAGCCTGCATGACGACCTCTTAGCTCTTTATAGACAAATTGTCCGTATCTATTAAAAAACACACTCTCTAAATTCTCAATTCCCAGTGGCTCAAGTTGCCCTAAAACACCTAATTTATTGAGCTCAGCCGTTGCATGGGGAAGTAAGGTGATACCGACTCCTATTTCCTTAACTTCTGAGACGGCTTCGTATACCTCACAGTCAATACCCCTAGCATGTAGATTTAGGGCAAAACTCAGTCCAGCGATACCGCCGCCTACGATTGTTATTTTCATATAAAGTAAAAAGAATAAAGTTCAAAGAATACCACTTCTATGAGTGGAAAATTTAATAGGACTGTAGCCGATTTTTGGAAAATATAAAATCATGAAAAACCCATATTCTTTCAAAGTGAACACCTGATATACGGGCGTCACCAGATACACTTAGGCAGTCTCCTTCCAACCCACTTTTTGCTAAATCAGATCGAATTAGATTAGTTAGCCTAAGCATTGAGAGCATTTTATGAAAATACCATCCAAAATGCGGGGCAAATATTTGACCTCACAGCTCCCCGGACTCATTAGTCAGGTTCTTGTCGGCATAGCTTTTTGCACAAGTTTGGGCACGACTTGGGCTGAATCCCCCCTTGGCAACCAGCCAATTATAAAGATTGGGGAGATTAATAGCTACAAAGCTCAACCTGCGTTTCTTATCCCTTACAAAAAGGGGATGGAGTTGGCCATAGAAGAAATCAATGCAAATACAGGCCCCAACTCAAGAAAGTTTGAACTCATTACCCGAGACGATAACGCAAATCCTGGGGACGCTGTTCGGGCCGCGCAGGAGCTGTTGAGCCATGAACATGTGGACCTGCTCGCTGGAGCTTACCTATCCAACATTGGTTTAGCGCTCTCTGATTTTGCGAAACAAAATAAAGTGTTTTATCTAGCCGGCGAACCGTTGACTGACAAAATAGTTTGGGAAAGCGGAAACCGCTATACATTTCGACTTCGTGCAAGTACTTATATGCAAGCCTCGATGCTTGTCCCAGAAGCTGTCAAGCTTAATAAAAAGCGTTGGGCAATTGTTTATCCCAACTATGAATACGGTCAGTCCGCTGCCGCAACGTTTAAAGAACTTTTAAAGCTTGCCCAACCCGGTGTTGAATTCGTCACCGAGCAGGCAACTCCTCTTGGTAAGGTTGATGCTGGATCGGTCACCCAGGCCATAGCAGACGCAAAGCCCGATGCTATTTTTAATGTTCTTTTCGGTACCGACTTAACAAAATTTGTGAGAGAAGGAAATACTCGCAGGCTCTTTGAGGGTAAAGGCGTTGTGAGCCTGTTAACCGGAGAGCCAGAGTATTTGGACGCACTGAAGGAGGAAACTCCAAATGGTTGGGTTGTGACCGGCTATCCGTGGAGTACATTGACTACAGCTGAGCACAAAGCCTTCCTTAAACTATATAAAGACAAATATAACGACTACCCTCGCTTGGGCTCGGTTGTGGGATATACCTTAATTAAATCAATTGCTGAGGGAGTAAGAGTTGCTAACAGCACAGAGACTGAAAAGCTAATCTCGGCCTTCTCTGGTTTGAGTGTAAATACACCCTTTGGAAAGATTCTTTATAGGGCGGAGGATCACCAATCCACAATGGGTGCCTTTGTCGGAAAACTCAAAAACGATAACGGCATAGGAACTTTGGTGGATTACAAATATATGGACGGCGCTAATTTCTTGCCTACCCCCTCAGAGATAAAGAAACTAAGACCGCAAAATTAAATCAATCACTCTTTATCCCCTCTTTAAATATTTAATGAGACTTCTAAGTTCATAGTTCGTATGGATTTATACGCCCTCCTCGTTCAACTCATAAACGGTTGGGCAAGCGCCTCTAGTCTTTTCTTGGGCGCGGCTGGATTGACGCTCATTTTCGGTGTGACTCGAATCATTAATTTTGCACACGGCTCATTCTTTATGCTGGGCATGTACACCTCGTACAGCCTTATTAAAGTCTTGCAACCTTACTTACTATATCGCTTGGGTCTACCCACAGGGTTTAGCTACTGGATTGCAGTGATTGCAAGTGGGCCACTTGTTGGGATGTTGGGTCTGTTTGTTGAGCTTGTTATTCTCAGGCGCATTTACCGAGCCCCCGAGCTTGTTCAACTCCTTGCTACTTTTGCCGTTGTACTTATTATCAATGATGCTGCGCTTTTCATATTTGGTCCAGAAGATCTCTTAGGTCCAAGGGCCAGTGGGCTCAGCGCCTCGGTGGATTTATGGGGCAGATCCATTCCAAGTTACGACCTGTTTTTGATTGGGACTGGTCCGCTTGTGCTTTTTGCAATTTGGTGGACCTTAAAACACACGCGCGTTGGACTCTACATTCGAGCCGCAAGTACTGACAAAGAGACCCTACAGGCGTTGGGCGTGAATGCACACACTCTATTTACTGCCGTATTTACCTTTGGTTGCACTCTAGCAGGGTGGGCCGGTGCGCTAGAGCTGGTCAGAACGCCGGCTAACTTGGGCATAGATCTTTCTGTAGTAACAGACTGCTTTGTGGTCGTAGTGATTGCAGGTATGGGATCCATCACAGGGGCATATATTTGTGCGCTATTTTTGGGTATTGTAAAAGCGTTATGCATAACGCTTGGCGCTCAATCACTCATGGGCTTCACGGTCGAGTTCTCACAACTCACACTCGCAACAGAATTTGTATTAATGGCACTGATCCTCACCATTCGTCCTTCAGGACTTTTCAACACCAACCCAAGCTCAGCAGAGGTTGAGGTAAGCGCGAACAAATCCGCTTACGCTGGTTTGCCCTACCTAAGAGCTACAGTTACGCCGGGTCTTCTTACCTTTACTTACAGACAACGCACCTATTCAACACTCCAATTCATGGGTGTATTTTTATTTATCGGCTTGTGCGCCCTCCCCCTTTTACTCCCCAGTCATAGCTATGTATTGGTGCTCGCAATAGATGTCATGATTGCTGCTTTATTTGCAGCAAGCCTTCATTTTTTGCTAAGCACGGGGGGATTGATATCTTTTGGTCATGCTGCCTATTTTGGAGTTGGCGCTTACGCAAGTGCTTTGATGGTCAAATCATTTCAGTTGAGTATGGAAGAGTGCCTACTCCTAGCACCCTTAATTTGTATGGTCTTTGGGACGATATTAGGTTGGCTTTGTACCCGTTTATCCGGAATTTATTTAGCTATGCTCACACTTGCACTATCCCAACTATTATGGGCGATTTGCTTTCAATGGGACGGATTTACGGGAGGCTCAAATGGATTGACCGGCATTTGGCCAAGTGAATTTTGGAGTTCAAAGGAAAACTTTTACGAATTGACGCTTGTCCTTTTAACACTCTCTTTATTGACCTTGAAAGTGGTCAATAATTCTCCTTACGGATTAACATTGAAAGCCACCAGAGACAGTGCCAAAAGAGCAATTTCATTAGGTGTTAATGTCAAACGAGCGCAGCAAATTGCATTCTCCATCAGCTCCGCCTTTGCAGGTCTTGCGGGCTCACTCTTTGCATTTTCAAAAGGCAATATATCACCCGATGTTTTGGGCCTCCAACGCTCAGTGGACGCACTCGTCATTGTCTTGATGGGTGGGATTAACTCAAGTCTAGGCCCCCTAATTGGAGCAATTGCTTACACAGGTTTGCAAGACTTTACAGCCAGGGAGACAGAATACTGGAGAGCCTGTCTTGGAGGACTCATTTTGGTACTGCTGTTTTTGCTACCCAATGGTTTGGCAAGCATTCCAAGTGCAATCAGGACAAGGCGCGCTAAGAGTATGCGCTTTATGGGGGGCAGTTGAAATTTGTAGACTTAATAAACACTTAGTTAATTTTTTTTCTCGCAATGACACTTTGTATGCGGCGCTGATCTAGCTCTGCGACCTCAAAGTGCCACACCCCACAATTGGCAATGTCTCCTTGTCTTGGCATACGACCTAAGATTGCCATAACCAAGCCAGCTAAAGTGTTATAGACCTTTTTTTCCTCAAAAGGCAGCTCCTCAATCTCTAGCCTACTCTTGAGCTCTTGAATCGGCATGAGTCCATCCAGTGACCATGAATGATCACTTCTTTGGGTTGCCCACACTTGTCCCGGAGAAGAGGACTGAAGCAGCTCACCCGTAATCGCCTCCAAGACATCTTTGGGCGTAATAAGTCCGTGCAAAACACCGTACTCATCAACAACCAATACCAAGCGTCCCGAGACGCCTTGTGTAGCGGGGGGGGCGTTTAGGATACTGGTTGATTTCGTCAAGGATACAGTACTACTTTTCTCAGTTACAGGGCTAGAACTAGCAGCACTCCTTCTCGGATTTTGAAACTGCTCCAATAAATCTAAACCCGTTAAAGTCTCAGGTACAAAAGCCACTGGCAAAACAAAATCCTCTAACTTAGCTGAGGACCCAAGGTGCTGAATTAATTGATTAACACCAATCACTCCAATCACATCATCTAGCGAATTTCTGCAAACGGGGTACCAAGAGTGCTGCTGCTCTTCCTTTAAAACTTTAACTGCCTCTTGCGCAGTTAGCTTAGCATCCAACCAAACTATATCTGCACGAGGAACCATCATCGAGGTTAGTTGTCTCTCATCCAGATGAAACACATTCTTTACCATCTGGTGTTCCTGATCTTCGATGAGTCCCGCGCTTACACCCTCATCTAAACTGGCATTGATTTCAGCCTCAGTGACCGCACCACTTCCACTTAAATTAACGCCTAACAGTTTCAACAGCAAAGAGGTACTCCCCGATAAAAGATGTACCAACGGCCTTGACAAAACCAACATAACGCTCATGAGCCCTGACACCAAAGAGGCTACACGCTCGGGATACAACTGCGCAATTCTCTTAGGCACCAACTCTCCAAAGAGAATTGTGGCCAGTGTAATGAGCGTCACAACTGTTGCAGTTGACAGGACTGGGGCGAAGGTTTGACTTAATCCTAAATTCACCAAGCCAATCGTTAGTCTGTCACTAAACGCTGCCTCCCCCACAATACCGTTTAACACTCCAATTGAGGTAATTCCAATTTGAATAGTAGACAAAAATTCGGTGGGTGTAGCCATCAAAGCAAGCGCGGTTCTAGCCCCTTTTGCCCCACTTAGATTGGACTCCTCCATGGCTTTGAGGCGGACCTTTCTGCTAGCGGCCAAAGCCATCTCTGACATTGCAAAAATACCGTTAATGAGAATTAGCAAAATGATGATAAGAAAATCCATTCGGGCTCTGCATTAAATTAAAGGACGACACTGTGCGTATACTGCGAGTTTAGAGGACAATGATGTCGCTTCAGTGTAAGTTTAAAGAACAACCAAAAATCTACAAAACACATTATGCCGTCCTATATGATTGGGGATATTCAAGGTTGCGCAGGCCCTTTGTCGCAATTACTTGAATTAATTGATTTCTCACCTAGTCGAGATACCCTTTATTTTTTAGGTGATTTGGTTAACCGAGGCCCCAACAATTTAGACACTCTTAATCGGCTAATGAATTACGGATCTAGCGCGGTTTGTTTACTGGGTAATCATGACCTGCATTTTTTGGGAATTGAGCAAGGCCTTAGAACTCAAAAAAGAGGGGATACCTTAGATGATTTATTAGGGGCACCGAATAGAGCAGAAATCGTGGAGTGGTTGCGCACTCGACCATTGGCTGTTTTTGAGAAAAACTGCCTTATGGTTCACGCCGGTGTTTATCCCGCTTGGACTCTCAAAAGCACCCTGGAACTGGCAAAAGAGTTAGAGGTACAACTCAGCGGCAAGGACTGGGGCGAATTTTTAAGAACTTTATTCGGTAATTCACCCAGCCAATGGAGCGACGTACTAAGAGGTGAAGAACGCGCGCGCGCAATTGTTAACGCGTTAACGCGAATGCGGTTTTGCTCGGACCAGGGTGAGATGGAGTTTGCAACCAAAGGGGCCGCTCAAAATGCACCGGCTGGTTACTACCCGTGGTTTGCAGCCCCTAACAGGCAAACAAAGCAGGTAACGATTGCCTTTGGTCACTGGTCAGCTCTAAACCCAGCTGATACAGCCCAATCAGCTGGCGCCCTAGATCAATATAACGTCATTAGTTTAGATACCGGATGTGTTTGGGGTGGCTGCTTATCTGCTGTAGAGCTTAATGATTCAAAAGAACTTGCGGGTAATGATCCAGAAGACCTAAAAACCAACCCGATCAAATCCGGTAATAGATTCAATCTCATTCAAATTAAATGCCCAAAAACAGACTCAACCATTAACCGAGTCGGCTAAGAGCTATACAGAAATCTAGCCCTTAAACAGAGCGGCTACCTTGCGCTTAGATTTAATATTTGCAGAGATATTTCGAGAACCTGTCCGGCTAGGCGCACTCTCCCAAGAGGGTTTAACGTCTTCTGAGGGAGCACTGGGCTCGTAGGGTTTATCAAAGAAAGGATCCTTTGAGAGTTTAGGAACGGCGTAGGAGGGGTTTGAATTTCTGCTCTCACGCGCAACGCGCTCTTCGTCCCAGGTTCTTCGCCCAGTGTTAATGCGCTCACGGGGTCTATCAGATTCAAATTCCACAGCCTCTAACTCAATTTTTTGCTTGGTCAGTTTCTCTATATCCGCAATCAATCGAAGATCGTTTGGAGAGGCAAAACTCACAGCTAGCCCGGTTGCTCCTGCTCGTCCGGTGCGCCCAATGCGGTGTATGTAGTCCTCTGCATTAAAAGGCACATCAAAATTAAATACCGCAGGGACATCTTTAATATCAAGTCCCCTCGCTGCCACATCCGTGCAAATCAGCAAGTCAACAGCACCCGCCTTAAAAGCTTCTAGCGCCTTTAAGCGCTCATCCTGGCTCTTGTCGCCGTGAAGTGCAGTCGTTTTAAGCCCATCGTGCTCCAAAGACCTCGCCAGTCTTGCACACCCAAGCTTGCTGTTAACGAAGACAAAGGCTTGGGTGATATTTTTTTCCTTCAAAATTTGTTTGAGCGCTCTGCGTTTGTCGTCATCAACTACGCTGTAAAAATGTTGTGAGACCGTAGAAGCTGTTTGATTGGGTCTAGCCACTTCAATGGTGACAGGGTCTTGCAGATAACTAGACGCCAATCGTTTAATTTCTGGAGAGAAAGTTGCCGAAAAAAGCAAGGTTGTTCGCTTCTTAGGAAGAAAGCTAAGTATGCGCTGAAGATCGGGCAAAAATCCGATATCAAGCATTCTGTCGGCCTCATCAAGGACAACATACTCAACTTGGTTTAAGACAACATTCTTAGCTTCTATATGATCCAACAACCGACCAGGGGTTGCCACCAAAATCTCTACACCGCCTCGTAACTCAAGGCTTTGCGGTTTCATATCCATGCCGCCAAAGACCACTGCGGTGCGCATGCCAGTGAATTTTGCATAAAGCTTAAGCTGCTGAGCTACCTGATCTGCAAGTTCACGGGTCGGTAGCAGCACCAACGCACGCACTGGATGACGCGCCGGAGAAGTAGAGGTGTTCTCATGCTTTAAGAGAATTTGCAAAAGTGGCAAACAAAAGGCCGCTGTTTTACCCGTTCCAGTCTGGGCAGCGCCCATAACATCTCGGCCACTTAAAACGACTGGAATTGCTTGAGCCTGAATGGGCGTCATCTCGGCGTAACCCATTTCCGCGACTGCGCGCGAAAGAGGTTCAGCTAACTGTAGGTTTGAAAAAGAATTCATATAACTCTGATTGTCTCACTCAGAGCGCTCTTATTGACAAAAATAGGGTGAAAAGTATGCAAACTAAGGGTCGTTTGAGCCTAAAAAAACACTAAAGCCTCTGGACTCAGCCTTTATCGTCCCAGGCACGGCGCTTTATCGCAATTTGGCGCCACCGCTCATTTGGCGTTAAGTCTTGGGCAGGGTGACTCCGACCTGACCTTGGTATTTTCCGCCGCGGTCTTTATAACTTGTTTCACACACCTCGTCACTCTCAAAAAAGAGTACTTGAGCACACCCCTCGCCTGCATAAATCTTAGCCGGTAAGGGTGTTGTATTAGAGAATTCCAATGTCACATAGCCCTCCCACTCTGGTTCAAAGGGCGTTACATTCACAATAATGCCGCAGCGAGCGTACGTACTCTTGCCTAAACAAACAGTCAACACATTTCTTGGAATTCGGAAGTATTCTACTGTTCTGGCAAGAGCGAAACTATTGGGCGGGATGATGCAAACATCCGACTCAATGTCGACAAAACTTCTTTCATCAAAGTTCTTGGGGTCCACCACTGTGCTGTAGATGTTGGTAAACACTTTAAACTCCGGCGCACAGCGAATATCATAGCCGTAGCTGCTTGTGCCGTAACTCACAATTTTCTCACCCGCCGCATTTTTCCTTACCTGACCAGGCTCAAAGGGCTCGATCATGCCTTGCTCTTTTGCCATTTTGCGAATCCAGGTATCCGATTTGATCGACATATTTAATACTCTTTTAAAACTATTCAAATAAAAATCTGCTGTAACTTTTGTGTTTACTCTAATACCAAGTCTAATTTGACTTCAAGTATATTTTTATGCTCCTTATACCTAGCAAGCAAGTCTGAATCGACAACATTTTTGTACTTTGCAACCAGTACCTCACGAACCCCAAACACTGCGTCCGTATCAAGGTAGGGATCCTCCTCATCAAAGATCTCAGTAACCAAGGTTTTATGCCCCGGTGCCTCAACAATTAAGTGCAAATGCGCAGGGCGCCAAGGGGAGCGCTCGGATTTCACGAACATAGCTCCCACGGGGCCGTCCATAGGAATGGTGTAGGGTTTTGGACGTATGGTTGCAATCTCAAATGTGCCGTCTTTTTGAACATGCAACATACAACGCAGATTATCTTGTGGTTGCTCTGGGTCTTGTTGCCAATACAAACCGTTGTCTGCGTTTTGCCAGAAATCTACAGTGGCTCCGGCTATAGGATTACCTTTTAAATCAAGCACCTTGCCCCGAAAAATAGCTACCTGCCCTTTGTTGTCTCTGAGTAAATTGGCTGGACTTTGCATAACAGGCGATCCCCTAGAGTGAAAAGGACCTAAGTTACTTCCAGGGGTGGCCTTCTCAGAGCCCATAGCCAGTAAATCGATCAAGGATGAGAGCCCAAACACATCAGACATTAAAGAAAACTCGCTCCTTGACTCATCTGTGATCGCAGCAGCGCGGTGCAAAAATTCCAGGCCCGCTCTCCACTCCTCGTGCGTTAATTTAGTATCCCTTGCAAAGTCATGGAGATGCCCAATAAAGGTTTTTAAAATAAATTGAAGTCGCTGATCAGGCAATTTGTCAAAACTACTCTGCGTGAGTGCGGTCAGATTGTCAGATGATGTATTACGCATATGTAAGATTTCTTAAGTGAACAATTAAGTGAACTAAACAGACATGCATTCTACTGAGTCCTAAAGACCCGGGTAAATATCAGTAGAACTCACAATACCCAAACCTCCCATTTAAGGATATATTCAATTTCGCTGCTTTATGAGATGGATGCACTCATTTTTAGATTACAAGCCAAACTTATTAAAGCCCTAAGGCGAAAACTGAAAACTGAAAACCGAAAGCCCTATTTTTCTAAACCTCCCAAGTCCTAATGTCTAAAAGCATACCTTCCACAATAAATGTTAATGGCCAAACCAGAACCACACCGGCAGATCCCGCTACCCCTTTGCTGTATGTGCTTAGAAACGACTTAGAGCTTAACGGCGCAAAGTTTGGCTGCGGTGCTGGGCAGTGCGGGGCTTGTACGGTACTCCTAAACGGAGAGCCTATTCGGTCCTGTGTCACACCGATTCAAAACTTAGCGCCCAATGCACACATCACAACGATAGAGGGGCTTGCTCTGAAAAGCTCCGCTAATTCTTCGTCCACCCAATTAAGTATTTTGCAAAATGCATTTATTGAAGAGCAGGCCGCGCAGTGCGGGTATTGTATAAACGGGATGATCATGAGCGCGAAAAGCTTTCTCGACAAAAATCCAACTCCAAATGAGGATCAAATCAGAAAGGCTTTAGCAGGTAACCTTTGCAGGTGCGGTACCCACAGCCGAATTATCAAGGCCGTACAAAGAGCGGCATTGCAGATGAGACAAGCCGCACAAAAAGTGTCCCCTACAACCCAAGGTGCCCGCTCATGAGCAACGAACTCGCATTGCAACCTCGCTCCTCCCTACCCCGTCTCACACGTAGATCACTCCTGCAAGCAGGAGCACTTTGTTACGGCTTTAACTTATTCAGCGTCCAAGGCGCAGAAGACAAGCCTCAAGCGCTGCCCGGTAGTCTAAGAAATAATCCGAGACTGGATGCATGGTTGAATCTTCATCCTGATGGAACTGTCACGATGCTAACTGGCAAAGTTGAGTTGGGCCAAGGCATTTTGACAGCCCTCACTCAAATTGTTGCAGATGAACTTGATTTGAGTTTAGATGTCATTAAAGTCGTCTCAGGCGACACCTCACTTACTCCGGATGAGGGCGTAACTTCAGGGAGCCTATCCATTCAAGACAGCGGGACTGCGCTTAGATATGCCTGTGCAGAGGTGCGCTCTATGCTCCTTGACGCAGCATCACAAAGACTGGGTACACCTGTAAACTCGCTCATCACTGAGAACGGTACCATCAAAGCAAACTTATCAGGTGGCAGCAGTACTACCCTCAAATATACGGACTTACTTAGTGACGTGAATTACGCGCGTACTGCAACAGCCCGAATCAATCCGAAACCAAGTGCTCTTCATAAACTCATTGGCAGTGATCTTAAGCGGCGCGATATCCCGGGTAAAGTTAGCGGCCAAGCCGCTTACGTCCAGGATTTAAGGCTCCCTAACATGGTTCATGCCCGCGTTATCAGGCCCCCTGCTCCACGCGCGGTTTTGGTCTCTGTGAACACCGAAAAAGCATTGAGTGTTCCGGGTGTTTCAAAAATTATTCAAGATGGTAATTTTTTAGGCGTCATAGCTAGTCGTGAGGAACAAGCCGTTTTAGCTTCAAAAGTACTTAAAGAGAGTTGTCAATGGCAAACGCCAAAGGATCTACCGCCAAACAATTCTGAGCTTTTTGAATTCATGGTGAAACAAAAAACACAGGATGACGTTGTTAGCCAAAAATCTAATCCAGCATTTCCTGTGCAAAATGACAAAGTCTTCAAACGCAGGTACACAAGACCCTATATCGCTCATGCATCTATTGGTCCATCTTGTGCGGTTGCGATATGGAGCAGCGAGAGCGATCCAACCCATACGCGCTCGCATTTGAACGTCTGGTGCCATTCACAGGGCGTATTCCCTTTGCGAGGCGATTTGTCCAAGGCACTAAGAATTCCAATTGAGCAAATTACCGTCTCACACATGGAGGGCTCGGGTTGCTATGGTCACAACGGCGCGGATGATGTTGCCTTAGACGCTGCATTGATTGCACGCGCCCTTCCCGGAACCCCTGTGCGCTTGCAGTGGATGCGAGAAGATGAGTTCGCTTGGGAGCCCTACGGCAGTCCCATGGTGGTGGAAATGAGCGCTCAACTCAGTGAGAACGGGGAGATCACTCACTGGCAACACGAGTTGTGGAGTTACACACACAGCACTCGCCCCTACGATCCGGATGGATGTAACTTACTTGCATCGTGGTACATCGATCAGCCGCTTAAGGCGGGTCCCTCCAGAAATATTCCCCAACCCTCAGGCGGGAGTGATCGCAACTCTATACCACTTTATGAGTTTGCCAACCAAAAGGTAATCAATCACTTAATTCAGGACATGCCCATTCGCACGTCTGCACTAAGAACGCTCGGCGCATTTTGTAATGTTCTAGCGATTGAGTCATTTATGGATGAACTGGCTCTACAAAGTAATCAAGACTCGGTTGCATTTCGCTTAAAACACCTGAAGGACCCTCGCGCAATTGCAGTCATTGAGCGGGTTGCTGAAATGGCTCATTGGAGAGCAAGCAAAGAGTTTTACACACCGAACGTAAAAAATCACAGCCCTATAAAAAGAGGACGCGGTATTGCATTTGCAAAATACAAGAATATGGCTATTTACTGCGCCGTTGTTGCAGAAGTTGTCGTTAACACGCAAACCGGGCATGTCAGGGTTGAACGGGCTTTTGCGGCTGCAGACGCTGGCCTCATCATCAACCCCAACGGACTTAGGAACCAAATCGAGGGGGGGTTGATTCAGGCCACAAGTTGGAGTTTACTGGAGCAAATCAAGTTCAGCTCTGAGGGCATCAACACCAAGCAGTGGAGCGACTATCCTGTGCTCAGATTCACCGATGTGCCTCAAGTTGAAGTTGAGTTGATCAATCGACCGAACGAGCGGTCCCTTGGCGTTGGAGAAGGGGCTCATGGCCCCATGGCCGCAGCTATTGCCAATGCAATACATGCAGCATGCGGTCAAAGGCTACGAGAGACCCCCTTTAAGCTCCCAACCAAATTAAAGACTTGAATTGAAAAGTCTTGGTTGTAACTAACTAACTGCAATGCGTTTGAGTTGCGCTGCTCTTTGCGAGGTTTGAGAGCCCATCAGCAAGAAGCCGCGGATCATTCCGTCCTCCCCTGCATAATTCCAAATCCCTTCGCTCACTAAAGACCACTCTCCCATCACTGCCGGTGCGGGTGGCACTAGGACAATGGGTAAAGCGGGGGTTTTAACGACTACGGGCATCAGTGGAAAAATTACGTCCGTAGGTTGTCCAACCAATGTTTGTGCCAATGCTTTTGCTGCATACATTATTGGCATTACATAAGGCAAGGGTCTTGAAACACCGCCTGCTGATATTTGAGCATACTGAGTATTGTCTCCTAGTGCGAAAACGTTAGGCAAAGTTGTCTGTAACTTACTATCAACAATCACTCCGCGATCACACACGGCACCGGCCAACTTTGCAAGTTCTGTTTGAGCTCTCAGTCCAACTGCACTTAAGACAACATCTACTGCGAGTTGCTCTTTTTTTGATAAAGTAACACACAAGCCATTACGACTCTCACGCGTGATGGACTCAACCGAAGTTTGCAGGTGCCAATGAACCCCGACTTTAGATAACGCAGTTTTCAATAACTCACTGGCTTGAATTGGCAACAAAGAACTAAGGGGGCCTGGGTTAGGATCCACAATATGAACTTCAAATCCAGCACCTCCTAAGTCGTTTGCAAACTCACACCCAATCAGACCTGCACCAATGATCAAAACACGAGCACCTGCAACGAGTTTAGTGCGAAGGGCTGCGTAATCGGCGAGCGAGTTCACAGATACCACCTCACTCGCCCCGTCCCCCTCGATGGGTAACGTTACTGCATTTGCTCCTGTTGCCAAAACGAGTTGTCGATAACCAAAGTTACCCACAGATGTTTCGACCTTTTGAGTCGCTGCATCAATTTTGGTGACGACCGTAT
The DNA here is from genome assembly GCA_903896615.1 of uncultured Burkholderiales bacterium. Classification (GTDB taxonomy): domain Bacteria; phylum Pseudomonadota; class Gammaproteobacteria; order Burkholderiales; family Burkholderiaceae_C; genus Limnohabitans. The sequence goes on along the minus strand of CAITYM010000052.1, from coordinate 33,648 downwards.
TTTGTAATAGCGTCACACCCAATGTGCTCACCATCTTCTTTGCATCAGTAGTTACAAGTTGCTCAGGTCCTTTTTTATGCGCCAAAGCATTGGACAGTGCAGGCTTTGCGTAAAAATCCCCACTCTCTGCAGTCACCATTAGGATTGGCGTGACGCTATCGAGCTTTCTAAATTCCTTCACAATTGACCATCCCGCTAAGCCTGATCCTATGACCACAACTGGAGTATCAAGAGGGTTTTGCTTCGTAGAATTCAACTGAGTTGTCGTCATCGCTTACTCCTTAAAACTTGACTAGATTCAGATCTCTACCACCTCAAAATCTGCCTTAGCAACGCCGCAGTCCGGGCATGCCCATTCCTCAGGTACGTCTGCCCACTTGGTACCCGCAGCTATTCCGTCCTCAGTGCGACCCACTGCCTCATCGTAGATAAAACCACAAACGATGCACATGTATGTTTTGAAATTATTGTTACTCATGATGATTCCTTTATTTAATTGATTCAGACTCTTTTTTTATTTGAAGAAATTGACTTTATTCGCTTGCATTAACTTTGTTAAGCTGAGCTTGGTAGTGATGAGCGTGGCGCTCCTCAACTTTGGCTAACGCAGCAAAGCGCTTTTGAGCTTTCTCTAAAGTTGCCTTGAATTGGGCTGCATGTACTTTGGACTCCTCGATTTGCTCATCCATTTCTGCTACTGCTGCGGCATTTCCCTCGGCCTCAGCTGTTTTCCTAAATGTGGGGTACATCTCGGTGTATTCGTAGGTTTCACCATCAATTGCAATTTGTAAAGCTTTAGCTGGTGTCATAGTGGCTTTAGGGTAGAGTAAATCAAGGTGACCGAATGCGTGCATCACCTCTTGGTCAGCCGTTTCCTCAAATGTTTTAGCTGTCGCCTCATCGCCCATTTCACGGGCGATCTTGGCGAAATAGCGGTATTTGATGTGCGCCATTGACTCACCCGCAAAAGCGGCCTCAAGATTGGCGATCGTTTTGATTTCAGGGCGGTATTGTGTAGTCATTTAAAACTCCTTGTTAGTTAAAATTTATCGGAACATGAGCAATGATAGCCTTAAACAATTAAATAAGCCAATTGATAATCACTAATCGATTAATAGCTTTTATGATGAGTCAAATGCACCATTCATATAGTGGATGCATATTTACGTATATTTAACTCAGTTCCAAAAAAAAAGCCTGATGGGTAAGCATCAGGCTTTTCTAAGTCCTTGATTAACAAGGATTTTCTGGCGGAGCGGACGGGACTCGAACCCGCGACCCCCGGCGTGACAGGCCGGTATTCTAACCAACTGAACTACCACTCCTGGTAGCTGTTGTGTTCGTTGCACATACAACATTACGTTGTTTGCAACCAAGTACAACAAACTTGGCGACCCTACGGGGATTCGAACCCCGGTACTCACCGTGAAAGGGTGATGTCCTAGGCCTCTAGACGATAGGGTCAAAACCTAGACTTAGACACTCATGGTGGAGGTAAGCGGGATCGAACCGCTGACCTCTTGCATGCCATGCAAGCGCTCTCCCAGCTGAGCTATACCCCCAACTTGTGTCGAGCCCTCAATTATAGCTCGATTTCTGGGAGTGTGCAGATGGTTGTTCTATCAAAAAACTAGTTTTTCGCAACCTTCAGACGTTCGATCACTGTTTTGGAATCAAAAAGCGCAATTACAGCATCTAATGACGGCGTTTGTGGGGTGCCCATCAATAGAACTCGAACCGGCATAGCCAATTGTGGCATCTTTAAGCTTGTCTCAGCCAAAACTTCTTTTAACACTAAAGCAATTGATTCCTTAGTCCAACTGGCCGCATCTAGGTGAGCGAGTTTAGAGCTCAATAAACCTAAAGCGTCTAATACCCCAGTGACCACATGCTTTTCCCGCTCCTCATTTGGCACCTCTATATCAGAATAAAAACACCTTGCCCAGTTAGCCAAGGCAACCAAGGTGTCACAGCGGTCTTTGAAGAGTCCGCAAATGGGCATTAAGCGATCATCAGTTTTGAGCCCGTCCCTGTCCAAGAATTCTTTAACCAATAAAGACAATCGTTGATCGTCCATCGTTTTCATGTGCTGAGCGTTCACCCAGCGCAGTTTCGCGTCATCAAACTGAGCAGCACTTTTGCCTAAATGGTCTAAGTTAAACCATTGCAAAAACTGCTCTCTTGAGAATATTTCATCGTCTCCGTGGCTCCATCCAAGTCTTGCCAGATAGTTCACCATCGCGTCCGCCAAGTAACCCTCATCGCGGTACTGGGTCACTGCCTTGGCCCCGTTTCTTTTACTCATCTTCTCACCCGCCTCATTAAGAACAGTGGGTAGGTGAGCGTAAACCGGGGGCTCCACCCCAAGTGCTTTAAATATATTGATTTGGCGCGGTGTGTTGTTCACATGATCATCCCCGCGGATCACATGAGTTATTTTCATATCTATATCGTCCACGACAACACAAAAGTTGTAGGTAGGCGTACCGTCAGGCCTTGCGATAACCAAGTCATCCAACTCTTCGTTACTAATCTGAATAAGGCCTTTGACTTTGTCGTCCCAACTGACCATTCCGGAAGTTGGATTTTTAAAACGCAACACTGGCTTAACCCCGCTTGGAATGGGGGGCAACTCCTTACCCGGCTCAGGTCGCCAAGTCCCGTCATAACGCGGCTTTTCTTTGGCTTGCGTTTGTTTCTCACGCAGCGCGTCTAGCTCCTCTAAACTCATATAGCAGGGATAAACCTGTCCCGTTTGTTGTAACTGAGCAAGCACTTCTCGGTAACGCTCGATTCGTTGCATTTGATAAAAAGGTCCCTCATCTGGTTGCATCCCCAACCAACTCATGCCCTCTAAGATCACATCAACAGAAGCCTGCGTAGATCTGTCTAAATCCGTATCCTCAATACGCAGGATGAACACACCCCCCGTTGCACGGGCGTATGCCCAGGGGTACAGCGCGGAGCGAATATTTCCCAAATGAATAAAGCCAGTTGGGGAGGGTGCGAATCGGGTACGTACAGTGGTCATTTAAGATTAGTCAGTTAGAAAATTACGATTTAAAAACAGAAGAGAAAGATAATTTTCACTTGTCTTTACGCAGCAAACGCAAATCCTTAGATAGCATCAAGTCCAAGTGATAAATCACGTTTCAAATCATCGATATGCTCTAAACCAACTGCGATTCGAATTAAATTTTGCTCGATCCCAGCCAAATGTCTTTGCTCCTCACTTAACCTACCGTGCGAGGTGCTAGGTGGATGTGTGATGATTGTTTTCACATCACCCAAATTGGCGGTTACGCTCATCAACTCAGTATTATCAATAACCGTAAATGCTTTTTTTCTTGCCTCTACAGCGTTATTTGCTTTAACGTCAAACGAGAGCACAGCCCCACCAAGCCCGGATTGTTGGCGCATTGCCAAATCATGTTGGGGGTGACTGGCCAAGCCAGGGTAATAAACTTTAGATACTTTGGGATGAGTCTCAAGCCAGGTTGCAAAGGCAAGGGCTTGCTCGGACTGAGCTTTCATTCTGATGCCAAGCGTTTCCATTCCTTTTAAAACAACCCATGCGTTAAAAGGAGACAAACTCATACCAGCGCTTCGCATAACAGGAATGAATTTCTCACGCACCAATTGTTCACTCGTACAAATAGCTCCAGCGACCACACGCCCTTGACCATCTAAGTATTTAGTACCTGAGTGAATCACTAAATCTGCCCCCAAGAGTATGGGCCTTTGAAGTGCAGGGGTACAAAAACAGTTATCAACCGCTAAGAGTGCTCCACTTGCGTGAGCTATCAAGCTAAGCGCTTTTATGTCACAAACCTCAGTTAGCGGATTCGTCGGCGTTTCAGCAAAAAAGAGTTTGGTATTGGGCTTAACTGCTTTTTGCCACTCTGCGGCATCCGTTTGTGAAACAAAAGTGGTTTCTACTCCAAATTTCGCAAACTCAGAACCTAGCAATTTGATCGTAGACCCAAAGACCGATCTAGAGCACACCACATGGTCTCCACTTTTGAGTAGACCCATACACAAAAGCAGCACGGCCGCCATACCACTTGAAGTGCCTATGCAAGCCTCTGAACCCTCTAGAAGTGCCAGTCGTTTTTCCATACTCGCAACTGTAGGGTTTGTGAAACGCGAATAAATATAGCCGTCCTCCTCACCTGAGAACCTTCGCGCGGCGGTCTCAGAGTCGGGTTGTGTGAAACTTGAAGTCAGATAAAGTGACTCAGAGTTCTCCCCGTATTGAGACTTATCAACTGCCGCACGAACGGCCAACGTATCTAAATGAAATTGAGATTTTGGATTATTCACAAAATTTTTTATCTAAAAATTGACCCAAGGTTAAATTAAAAGGTTTAACCGCTTACCTTACTTTGAAAGCCCGTTTATGTCAACTTACCGTCGCATCTTCAAACTTCAACTCAGTCCATGACATTAGGCAAAGCCAACCGTGATGAATCCTCACCCTCCGCTGAAGAGTGAACTCGCTGGGCGTTCATACTCGCAATTACTTCAGCGGAAATATCACCCGTTACATATTGGCCATTAAAGCAAGATGCATCAAACCCTTCTATGTTGGGGTACCCCTTAGGCAATGCCTTTTTAACGGCCTCAATCATTGCGTCCACCTCCTGATAGATGAGTGCATCACATCCAATTACTTCCCTCACCTCCTCCACAGTTCTGTCATGCGCCACAAGCTCTTGTAAAGTCGGCATGTCAATTCCGTAGACATTTGGAAACCGAACCGGCGGTGCTGCACTGGCCAAATAAACTCTCCTCGCTCCCGCGTCACGAGCCATTTGAACGATTTCCCGACTCGTGGTACCTCGCACAATAGAGTCATCCACAAGCAATACATTTCGACCTTTGAATTCACTAGCAATGACATTCAATTTTTGACGTACTGATTTTTTTCGTACAGACTGCCCCGGCATGATGAAGGTACGACCTACATACCTGTTTTTAACAAATGCCTCTCGGTAAGGAATTCCGAGTAAATGGGCAAGTTGTGTTGCACTAGGGCGACTGGATTCGGGTATCGGAATGACTACATCAATCTCTGTTGGCGGGAGCACTGAGACCACCCGCTTAGCCAAACTCTCACCTAAATTTAAACGTGCTTGGTATACAGAGATGCCGTCTAAGGTTGAGTCAGGTCGGGCCAAATAAACGTATTCAAAAATGCACGGGTTAAGTCGTGTGGAGGCTGCACACTGTTTATTAGACAAAGTACCGTCCAAACCGATAAAGACTGCTTCACCAGGTGCGATGTCTCTTACAAAAGTATGTCCCGTTCCCTCTAATGCCACTGACTCACTCGCGACCATTAACGTGCCGTCAGCTCCTTTACCAATGCACAGTGGCCTAATGCCATGCGGATCTCTAAATGCCAATAAACCGTGGCCAGCGATCATTGCAATTACTGCATAAGAACCGCGTACGCGCTGGTGAACACCGCTCACAGCCTGAAACACATCGGCAGGAGTGAGCGAAATCCCACGGGTAAAGGTCTCCAATTCATGGGCCAATACATTGATCAGCACTTCTGAATCGCTCTCCGTATTAATATGCCTATGGTCAGTGTTATACAACTCTACCTTAAGGGCCTGGGCATTGGTCAAATTGCCGTTATGAACCAAAACAATTCCAAAAGGAGCATTAACGTAAAAGGGTTGAGCCTCCTCCTCGCTTTGTGCGTTACCTGCAGTTGGATACCTAACCTGACCAAGTCCAGTTGCCCCGGGTAAAGCTCGCATATTTCTAGTGCGAAAAATATCACGCACCATGCCTTTGGCTTTGTGCATGAAAAATTTGCGGTCTTGTTGGGTTGCTATTCCCGCCGCATCTTGCCCCCTGTGCTGCAGCAACAACAATGCGTCATAAATCAGCTGATTTACAACCCCACGACCCACAACGCCAATAATTCCACACATTAGTTAATTTACCTTCCGTAATTCAGAACTCAAAGTAGGAGCAATTTGATAAAGTATTTTCTCAAGTTCAGGCGCAACATTCGAGCGAGTCCACTGCGGGTTATCTCTAAAGGGGCTCATGTTCACACATACCGTCCCCAACAATAAAACTGTAGCCACCCCTAATACTGCAAACCCAGCACCCAATATTTTGTCTAAAAGACCTAACCCTATCTTATCAACGAGTTGTCTGATTAAATCGCTCAAAAAATTAGACAAAATCAAAACCCCAACAAACACCAACACATAACCAGCACTATTCCTTAAACTCTCTGACATATCAATAACCGGAATAAGTGAACCTGCGGTTTTGCTAAATAATGGCGCTGCAAAAAAAGCAACTAACCAAGCCGCAAGCGCCATTAACTCTCGGACTAGCCCTTTCATGGCGCCCCAAAACACACCTAACGCTAGAAAACCAAGCGTGATCCAATCAACGCTCGTTAAGGGGTGACTGAAAATATCGGTCAATGGGGAAACTCTTGCGCATTCACTCGTCTAGACCCACCCATTAGGGCTGAGGAATTAAGTCAAGCTTAGCACCTGGGATCTTCAACTCTTTTATTTTCTCAATTGCACGCTGGGCTTCATCCTTGTTCTTAAAAGGAACTACTCGGATGCGGATTCGCTTTGTACCGTCTTTGCCCATCTCACTGTGGATCGTTGTTTTGAAACCGGCCTTGTCTAGTTTTAAACGGTATTCTTTTATTTTCGCAGTGTCTGTGTAGACTCCAATTTGAACAATTTGTTTAATTGGTTTTGTTTCCTTTGTATCTTTCGATTCTTTCGATTCTTTCGAGTCTTTAGTTTCTTTGGAATTTGAGTTTTCCTTTGTATCCCGAGCCGCATTTGTACTTTGCGTGCTTGACCCATTAGTTGCCGCAGAAGAAGCTGAAGTTCCAGAAGTTCCAGAAGTTCCAGAAGTTCCAGAAGTTCCAGCGTTCAAAGCTGCTACCTTGCTTTGAGGGGCCTTAGTGGAAATAACTTCCTCCTTAGGCTCAGAGGCTGAGGTTTTGCCATTAGATGTGGAAGGTGAGGCAATGCCAGTACCAGTACCAGTGCCGGCAACACTGGCATTGGTGCTGGTAACTGATCCCTCGCTCTTTGGTTGTGTGGTGGTGGCTGTTAATGAATTATTCGAAGAACTATTCGAAGAATTATTTGAAGTGTTATTTGTGGCAACAGCAGTTGCAGTCGGTAAATTAGGCGCAGCGGGCGAAGTTATCGCACTCATCGTAGAGGAGAAACTGTGTGCCACAGCGCCTGCAACTACCCCTGCAGCAGTACCGCTCGCCGAGCCAGATGAGGCCCCAGACTGATCCTTTGATTTATCAGCCAAAGCAGATGAAGACGCCTTATCACTTGCACTAGCCGGGGCGCTTGCATTACCCTTTGATTTGACAAGTGGGGGTGAATCAGTTGATTTAACCTTATCTTTATCCGCAATCTGGATTTGAATATCACTATTAACTGGCCTGGGCTGCGTATCAAATAGAAGCGGAAATCCAACTACAACAATAAGCACTAAAACCGTCGCACCGATCAATCGATGTCTAGCACTGCGCCTCAAACTCTCAATGCTCTGTGAAGGCGAGCTCCCTGTTGAGCTATGCTCATCATTAGCACGGTTTGATCGAAGCTTAAAGAAAGACATAAATAAGATTTATTCTGGAAAAAAGATTCGTCGACCACTTAAACTAAAAGTCCCCAATCCCAAATTTTGGAACTCAAGAATCCAGGCTCTAAGTGGCATTTGTAGTTTGCAAATGAGGCGCATCAAGACGGGGAAGGCCATGCTCTAAGACACCTCCAACCGTATAAAACGAACCAAACACCACGATTCTATCAGCGGGGTTGGCGCACTCCACTGCAGCCTGCAAAGCACTGACAGGGTCGGGGAAGTTACGCGCCTGAACTTGTGCTTGCCCAGGGTAAGCCTTCTCCTGAGCGGTGTCCTCCCAAATTTGCCTCAACCTATGCGCCTTAGCAGCCCTTGGGGTAGGCAAATCGCAAAAATACCAATGGGTCACTAAGGGCGCCATTTTTTTCAGCATGGCGCCCAAATCTTTATCCACCATCGCACCAAAAACAGCATGCGTACAGGGGTAAAAACCCATCGCATCTAAGTTCTCAAAAAGTGCGGCAACCGCGTGGGGGTTGTGAGCGACATCTAAAACAAGAGTAGGCTGGCCAGCAATAATTTGAAAACGACCGGGCAAGCTCACAACCGATAGCCCGTTTCTAATTCCTTGGGCAGTAACGGGCAATTGAGACCTCATCGCCTCTAATGCGGCCAATACTGCGCACGCGTTGAAGATTTGATTGGCCCCTCGCAACGCAGGGTAAGCAAGTCCCGCACTGCGCTTGCCCCTCACAGCAAAGCTCCATTGCTGTTTGTCACCTGAGAAATTAAAGTCGCGCCCTATTAGCCAAACTTCCGCGCCGACTTCCCCCGCATACTGGAGTAATGATTCAGGAGGCACAGGATCGCTAATGATCACCGGCTTTGCAGAGCGCATAATTCCTGCTTTTTCTCTGGCAATGCTCTCACGATCATTACCCAAAAACTCAGTGTGGTCGATGTCAATACTCGTAATAATCGCACAATCAGTGTCAATAACGTTTACAGCGTCAAGACGCCCGCCTAAACCGACCTCCAAAATCGCTACATCTAAGTTTGAAGCGGCCATGAGATCCAAAATGGCTAAGGTGGTAAATTCAAAATAAGTCAGGGTGATGCCACTGCGGGCCTGCTCTACACGCTCGAAATGATGGACATACTCCTGCTCTGTCACAATGACACGCGCCAATCGACAGCGCTCCTTAAAATCATACAGATGAGGCGAGGTATAAACACCCGTTCTAAAACCCGATTCCTCTAAAATAGCCTCAAGCATTGCGCAGGTAGAGCCCTTTCCGTTTGTGCCTGCAACAGTGAACACGGGGCAACTAAAGCGCAAATTCAAACGTTCGGCTACCGCTCGAACCCGCTCCAAACCCATGTCTATATTTTGGGAGTGCAGAGTTTCGCAGTGTTTCAACCATTCTTCTAGGTTCATTTCTTATTTGTTACCTTGTTTACCGGTCTAAGTAAATTGATTTCATTGACTAAAATAATTTCTTCAGCAATATATTTACAAAAATTAATCTATTTCCACAATTTATGAATACTCCAAATATACACCCCACGATACAACTATTTGGCATTCCTAATTGTGACAGCGTAAAAAAGGCCCGAGTTTGGCTTGATGCCAAAGGCGTGAATTATGAGTTCCAGGATTTCAAAAAGAAACCACTGACGGCGACTTTGCTCAAAACTTGGTGCAAACAACTGAATTGGGAAGCTTTGGTGAATAAAAAAAGCACGACCTGGCGAGCACTTTCCTCTCTCACACAAGCCCAGGTTAAAGATGAGACTAGCGCTTGTAAAGTCTTGTTGGAGTATCCCAGCCTTGTTAAGCGCCCAGTCATGTGGTCGACTCAGTCTTCGCGTGTGATCGTAGGCGTTCAGCCCAACCTATGGGAGGATTTAATTTAAGGGGCTTCAAAATAGTAGGGCTTGGAAAACTCCTAGATTCTGCGTCCTATTCAATCTGTCGCTACGCTGTCCAGCACGCACCCCTAACTGAGCAGTAGTGAGCTCAAAATAAAGTAGAAGAGCGCTCAGTTAGACTAAAATACCGATCAGACTAAAAAATATCACTTAAATACTTTTTTAAGATTTTTTTAAGATACTTTTAAATAATTTACCCCTACATTTACCCATGTCTAAGACTCAATCCAGAAGTAAATCCATACCCAAAAAGGTTACCCCAACTAAGTCAGATGGACCCAAACGTGTTGTACTGGCCTACTCTGGAGGATTAGATACCTCAATTATTTTAAAATGGCTACAAGACGAATATCACTGTGAAGTGGTCACCTTTACGGCTGACATTGGTCAAGGCGAAGAGATTGAGCCAGCACGCGCCAAGGCCATTAAGATGGGTATCAAGCCGCAAAATATTTTTATTGAGGACTTGCGCGAAGAGTTTGTTAAAGATTTTGTTTTCCCCATGTTTAGGGCCAATGCCTTGTATGAGGGCGAGTATTTGCTAGGCACATCCATTGCGAGACCCCTCATTGCTAAACGTCTGATAGATATTGCTAAGAAAACCAACGCTGACGCCATTAGTCACGGCGCCACAGGTAAAGGAAATGACCAGGTTCGCTTTGAACTTGGTGCCTATGCACTAATGCCTAACGTGCATGTTATTGCTCCTTGGCGTGAGTGGGATCTCCTCTCAAGGGAGAAACTCCTTGCCTACGCAGACAAACATGGAATTCCCGTCGATTTCAAAAAACGAAAAGGCGGCGCACCTTACTCAATGGATGCAAACTTGCTCCACATCAGCTATGAAGGCGGCATCTTAGAGGACCCCAACTTCGCTCCCGAGGAATCAATGTGGCGCTTAACGCGCAGTCCTGAGAAAGCGCCCTCCAAGGCTCAAGTCATTGAGCTTACGTACCGCAAGGGAGATGTTGTTGCGATTGACGGTGTGCAAATGAGCCCAGCAACAGTTTTAACAAAATTAAATCAGCTCGGCGGTTTACACGGTATTGGACGCTTGGATAAAGTTGAAAATCGTTATGTAGGCATGAAAAGCAGAGGTTGTTATGAGACCCCCGGTGGAACGATTTTGCTAGCGGGTCACCGCGCCATTGAATCCATTACTCTGGATAGAGAAGTACTTGCCTTAAAAGATGATTTGATGCCACGCTACGCAAGAATGATCTATAACGGCTACTGGTTTAGCCCAGAACGTGAGCTTCTTCAAGGCTTGATCGATGCGTCTCAAGAAACCGTCAACGGCATTGTTCGCTTGAAACTCTACAAAGGCACCATTATGTGCGTTGGTCGCGAGAGCAAGCACAACAGTTTGTTTGACACCAAAATCTCCACCTTTGATGATGATGGGGGCGCCTACAACCAAGCTGATGCTGGCGGATTTATTAAACTAAACGCACTCCGATTACGGATTGCAGCTAATTTAAAGATTGCTAACAAAAAGAAGCCTTCAGCAGGGGCCACAAAAGCCAAGCCCAAAAAAGCCGCTTCATCTAAAAAAACAAAGTAATTCAATATCATTCGAGGCAGGATCATGGTCCAAGAATTAGTCAAAGACGTATCTATCAAAACCAAAGCCAATGTTTTTTTTGGGGGTAAGTGTATTAGTCACGCAGTAACGCTTGCCGATGGAACAAAGAAAAGCGTAGGCGTTATCTTAGCTGCAACGCTCACCTTTAATACAGAAGCCCCCGAGATCATGGAGTGCGTTGCGGGTGAGTGTGCTTACAAATTAGCTGACTCCCAAGAGTGGCAAAAATCCGTTCCAGGTGAGAGCTTTCATATCCCAGGTAATTCTTCTTTCGAAATAAAAGTCGAGCAGGAATATCACTATATCTGCCATTTTGGCTAAGTCCTTTTTTAGCCCCGAGAGTTGGACCATGTTTGGGCCATTTTTGGACTATTGCTAGCCTTGGGCAATTAAGCCATTTGGGTGAATTTGGGTGAATTTGGGTTATCGAAATGTTTATTGCCCCGAAGGGATCTAGCTCTGCAGCGCATTAATACTCAAGAAGTCTGAGCTTAGCTTGTTCGTATTCTCTTTTTAAACGGGCAATGAGCGCGTGAGTATGTACGACTTCCTTAACGGCGCCTATGCCCTGCCCCGCACCCCAAATATCCCGCCAAGCCTTGACATTACTTGAACTAAAGTCCATTTCGTTTTTATCTTTAAATGGCAAGTTAGAAGGGTCGAGTCCTGCATTTCGTATTGAGGGCGCCAAATAATTACCATGAACTCCAGTGAACGCATTGGTGTAGACAATATCATCTGAGGAAGAGTTCACTACGCAGTCTTTATAGTCCTTGCTGGCTCTAGCTTCATGGGTGGCGATGAAGGCAGATCCGATGTAGGCAAAATCTGCGCCCATAGCCCTTGCCGCCAACACAGCACCGCCAGTTGCTATGGAGCCGCTGAGTGCAACTGGGCCGTTAAACCACTGCCTAAGTTCCTGAATAAACGCAAAGGGACTCTTCAATCCTGCGTGACCGCCGGCTCCAGCGGCGACTGCAATTAAACCATCGGCACCCTTTTCGATCGCCTTGCGTGCAAATGAATCATTGATCACATCGTGCATCACCACACCACCGTAACTGTGAGCGGCAGCGTTAATCTCTGGCCTTGCACCCAGTGAGGTAATGATGATCGGGACTTTAAACCGCACACACTCTTGCATATCACTCTCTAATCGATCATTGCTTTTATGAACGATTTGGTTGATGGCAAATGGAGCTGCAGGCCTATCAGGGTGGGCTTGGTTATGGGCAGCTAACGTCTCTGTAATCTGAGCTAACCAATCCCGCAGTTGGGAACTGGGTCTTGCATTAAGCGCAGGCATAGCGCCCACAACTCCAGAAATACACTGAGCTATAAGTAACTCTGGGTTACTGATTAAAAAAAGAGGGGCCGCAATGACGGGAAACGGCACTTGTGCCAATGCCCCAGGCAATACCCCTTTTTCAGCCATGTGAAGCAAGGATCAAAGCAGTTTTACCCACTCAGGAACGGCCTCAAAGAGGTCTGCCTCTAAGCCGTAATCAGCGACACTAAAAATGGGCGCTTCAGGATCCTTGTTGATAGCAACAATCACCTTGCTGTCTTTCATACCGGCCAGATGTTGAATAGCGCCGCTGATACCGCACGCGACATACAACTCGGGGGCAACAATCTTGCCCGTCTGCCCTACTTGCCAATCATTAGGGGCGTAACCAGCGTCCACGGCAGCGCGGGAGGCGCCCAAAGCGGCGCCAAGCTTATCAGCTAAAGGGGTCAAGACCTCAGCGAATTTTTCATTACTACCCAGTGCGCGTCCACCCGAGACAATTACCTTAGCGCCGGTCAGCTCAGGGCGATCACTGAGTGCAACCTCCTGACCCAAAAACTCGCTTAATGCAGTGCCCGCCACTGCTTGCAAAGACTCGACGGGTGCAATGGAGGAACCTTGCTTAGCCGCGTCAAAGCCTGTTGTCCTAACTGTGATCACTTTAACGGGGTCCAAGGACTGCACCGTTGCAATTGCATTGCCCGCGTAAATGGGCCTCTCAAAGGTGTCCGCAGATATGACTTTGGTGATATCTGAAATTTGCGCAACATCTAACAAAGCTGCTACTCGAGGGGCAATGTTTTTTCCGCTAGCGGTGGACGCAAAAAGCACATGCGTATAACCCGGGCTGGCCTGCAAATAAGCCAACACCTGCGCAGAGACTGTCTCAGCTAGAGGGTGAGCCAATTGGGGCGAATCGACATGGACGACCTTAGCTACACCTGCAAGTGCAGCAGCCTGCGCTGCAACGCTCCCGCTGCCGCTACCCATCACCAAAATGTGAACTTGGGTTGCGCATTCCTGCGCTGCAGTAAGAGCGTTCAGTGTTGCGTTTTTTAGATGATGATTATCGTGTTCAGCAATTACCAGTGCAGTCATGGTGAAAATCTCTTTTAGATGAATTGTTTAGATTCGAAAAATCTGTTAAGTTCGTTCCAAGTAAGACCTGTGAATAGACCTAGGCTTGGATTGGAAAAATGAAGAAATTACTGTATTACCTTGGCTTCGTTTTTGAGCTTATCCATGAGTGCTGCTACATCAGCCACTTTCACACCTGCACTTCGGGTTGGTGGATCACATACTTTGAGCATCTTAATACGAGGCGTTACGTCAACACCTAAGGACTCAGGCGTTAGAGTGTCAAGCTGCTTTTTCTTGGCCTTCATGATATTTGGTAACGTCACAAAGCGCGGTTCATTGAGTCTTAAATCAGTCGTAATAACCGCTGGAAGGGTAAGGCTGAGAGTTTCTAGCCCACCGTCAACTTCGCGGGTCACTTTAACTTGTGCGGGCATGAGCTCAACCTTGGAGGCAAATGTTGCCTGGGCACAACCGATGAGTGCTGCAAGCATTTGTCCCGTTTGGTTGCAATCGTCATCAATTGCCTGTTTACCCAAAATAATCAAACTGGGTTGCTCCTTGTCCACCAAAGCTTTAAGTATCTTGGCAACACCTAGGGGCTCGAGTTCTGTGCTTGTTTCTACAAGAATGGCCCTATCAGCACCGATGGCCATTGCAGTTCTGAGCGTTTCTTGACACTGGGCCACGCCGCATGAAACTGCAATAACCTCTGTTGCAAGTCCTTTCTCTTTTAAGCGCACAGCTTCCTCTAATGCAATTTCATCAAAAGGATTCATGCTCATCTTAAGATTCGCAGTTTCTACTCCAGTCTGATCAGACTTGACTCGAACTTTTACGTTGTAATCCACAACTCGTTTCACGGCAACCAATATCTTCATTTTTTTAACTCCACCTATTTAATCATTCTAAAGGATGTGCAAGGGACTTTAAGACCGGAGGTCCTCTCTTACCAAACGCACCACGTGCTGAGGACTTGGAATAACAATTCCCTGGGCTCTCAAAGCCTGTAGCACTAGAATATTTACCTCTGATTTGACACTCACCCAAGCACTCTCTTGTGTGTCAACCCAAAACGCAAGTGTCATCTCTAGCCCATCTGGTCCAAAATTTACCAAATGTGCCTGAGGAGCTGGAGATTTTAGGACGCGCGGAGATTGGGAGCAGGCCTGGGCCAAAAACTTTTGTGATTCGGGTACATCACTTGCATAATCAATAGTTACGTTTGTATGCAAAAGTACGCGTCCATGCGCTCTAGATAAATTCTCCACCTTCTCGGAGACCATCATCTCATTGGGCAATACGCACTCGCGCCCTGCTGCGTCACGGATCAAGGTATAGCGCGTCTTTATGTCCGTGATTCGTCCCTCTAAACCAGAGACACGAACCTGATCCCCAATCCGTACAGATCTCTCAAGCAAAAGCACAAAACCGCTTACATAGTTTGCCGCAACTTTTTGCAAACCCAAACCCAAACCCACACCTAAGCCACCGCCCAAAACGGATAACGCAGTTAAGTCAACGCCGACTGCGGAGAGCGCCACAAGCAATCCAATAAATGTTAACAATACGCGCAGCACATTCGTTGCTACTTTTCGAATTGATAAGTCAATAACTGCCCTTGCTAGAACTTGACGCTCCAAGGTCGCAGAGACCCATAGCGTCAATACCAATACCAAACAAGAAGAGAGCACGCCCTCTATCAGGCTCTTTAAATCCAGCTTTGTGCGTCCAAAATTAATGTGTATCGACTCAAGCTCTTGGCTAACCCAGGGCAAGAACCCCGTGATCCAAAGCAGCGCGAATATCCAAACAAAATAGCTAACACCGCGCTCCAAAAACTGAACCCCAGCGGAGTTGGGAAACACAGTACTTAAAACCCTTGCCATCAATCTGATGATGACCAAGGACAAAAGAATAGGTATAGCTATCCTAAACACGGCCTCGTGCAGTGTTTGTATCCAAATCTCTTTTGCCGCATAACTAAGGACTAAGGCTAGCAAAGGAAACATAAGCCCATCAAAAAACCGTGGGCCAAACCAAACAGAGGACTCTAAAACAGACTTATCACTCTCGGTGTCGTAATTAGTAATCGCATTGATATTCGTGCTTGAGAGTGCAAGTGCACCTTTGAATACGAGTTTGGAGATGCCAAGCGCGAGCAAAATACAAAGCCCAAATACTGCGGCCTCCATTGGGACGGAGTCAGAGCTTAAATTTTGAATTAATCCAATTAATTCATTCATAACGCGTCAGGTTTAGTCATAGGTCTGCAAGAACACGAATGTGTGCCTCTACACTTTTAGCAAGTGCTTGTGGGTTATACCCGCCCTCTAAGACAGAGACAATGCGCCCGTTTGAATATAACTTAGCCACTTCCTTGACTTGGCGAGTGATCCAGGCGTAATCAGCCTCAACGAGTCCAATTTGCGCCATATCATCCTCTCTGTGCGCGTCAAACCCAGCACTCACGAAAATCATCTCTGGCTTATGGTCATGTAGTGCAGGAAGCCAATAATCGGTTACCACTTGTCGAATGGAATCTCCCTTTGTATAAGCAGGGATTGGAACGTTGACCATCCTTTGTGTAATCTCGCCCGCACCGCCCTCTGGGAAGTAGGGGTGTTGATAAATGCTAACCATCAATACTCGCTCATCTGATTGAACAATGTCTTGCGTTCCATCACCATGATGAACGTCAAAGTCAACGATTGCAATTCGTTTTAATCCGTGACGATCTAGCGCATGTTTCGCTGCAACTGCAACGTTATTTACAAAACAAAAACCCCCGGCTTGATTGCGATGCGCATGATGTCCAGGGGGTCTGACTGCACAAAAAGCATTTTGCAAATCCCCGGCAATAACGGCGTCAGTTGCCTCAATTGCCGCACCTGCAGCGTGCAGTATTGCGCCCCAAGTATGAGAATTCATCGATGTATCGGGATCGACTTGAACGTGATTGGGGCCGCCTGCCTCAATATCATCTAGCAACTGATCTGCAAGCCCCCTAAGAGATGCTATGTACATTCTTGCATGTGCGAGCTCGAGATCCGTAATCGAAGCGGGTCCAACTTGAATGCTCTCTAGTCCAATGTCTAAGCCTGTCATTAACAAACGATCGTAAATCGCATGCAGTCGCTCAGGGCACTCAGGGTGTCCCTCTCCCATTTCATGAAGTAGGCACTGTGGATGTGTATAAAAACCAGTTTTACTCATTAGACGAATCAGAACCTTTCTATGGCTTTGCTAGATAGCACAGCTCAATTTAAACCTCTACTCATTTAAACCGTTGCTCTTTAAGTGAACCCGTTGCTTAAGGCCTGAGCTTAGCACGCCCAGCAAGAAGGGGACTTCAGTTAAAATTTTGCATCTGCAGTTACATGTGCAGTTGGTTTTTTTCATTTATTACCCGCTCCCATTCTAATCACGGTAAATACCGGACGCTCAAATATGACCTTGACATTTAAGGAACATTTCAACTTTCTTGCTCATTCCAAGTGTCTTGTGGCCTTTGTGCGTGAAACTGCACTAGGAATTACGCTTGTTTGCGCCGCACAAGTGGCGGGATTTCACAGTGCGGTATCAGCACAAACACTCCCCCAAAGTACCCCGCCCAATTCTGCACCTCAGGAAGTTAGTTCAAACCAGGCTGTGCCTGCAAGCCCCAAGCCTATTTTGCAAAAGTCCTCCCAGACTGAGAACTCACTACATTCTAAGAAACTACACCCAATCCATCCCCCCATTACAAAGGGACACAGCCCAGACGGGTCGACTAAATCAGCCGGGCTAAGCTCCAAATCCAAAATTATCCGACTGGGTCGATTTGGCGAAACCGAGAGCGTGCAAGCTCTAGGTGCTCAAATTGCAATTTCACAAGACTTACCCCAAGATTGGGTTGTGATCCAAATAGCCAATGCCCGCCTCCTGCCATCAGTAGTTCAACAAATGATGCCAGCTCAAGGGCTGGTTCAAAAGAACTGGAAAGCCTATAGGGCGCGCTTTATTGAGCCTAAACGGATTGGACTTGGTGTGCAGTTTTGGCAAAAAAATGCCCAAACGCTAGACCAAGCCGAACGCGAATTTGGAGTAGCACCTGAGATCATCGTCGGCATACTGGGGGTTGAGACACTTTACGGGCAGCACATGGGTGCTTATCCAGTGCTGGACTCACTTGCCACGCTAAGCCTTGCATTTCCCAAGGAACACCCAAGAGCTAAGGAGCGTCAAGAGTTTTTTCAAAATGAACTCGGGATTTTTTTGAAAGAAAAATTTGCACATCCCGAACAAGCCAAATACGAAGTCCTCGGCAGTTATGCGGGAGCAATTGGCGCGGCACAGTTCATGCCTAGCAGTTTGACTAAGTTCGCAGTCGATTACGATCACGACGGCTATATAGATCTTATCCACAGCACCAAGGATGCGATTGGTTCTGTAGCAAATTATTTCAAAATGTTTGGCTGGCAACCAGGAATGCCTACTCGGTTCTCGGTCGATATGAGCGCACCTCAAATAGACTTAGAGGGGCTTTTGTTGCCTGATATATTGCCCACTTTTAGCACACAAGCATTTGAAGCAAAAGGCGTATCCCTCAGCTCAGAGGGCAAGAATCATCCAGGACCTATTGCGCTCATTGAATTACAAAACGGCACAGATGCAAAGGAATATTTTGCGGGGACTGAAAACTTTTACGTAGTCACCCGGTACAACTGGAGTAGCTACTATGCGATGGCAGTTCTTGATTTAGGGGAAGCAGTAAAGCAAGCTTATCAGCAAAAAGTTTCAATGGCGCAGCATTAATTTTAAATAATGCTGCACGTTTGACCTCTAAGTTGTCATCAAAATAGCCTCTAAGCGCAGTTAGGGCTCAGACTACGCCGGCACTCTTGAGATCAGAGATTTCAGCAGTTGATTTATTCAAAACCTTTTGAAGGATTTCATCTGTATGCTGGCCCAAGGTTGGGGGCGCCATTTCATGCCTGATAGGTGTTGCTGAGAATTTCATTGGCGAAGCAACTAGGGTCACTTTTCCAGCGGCTGCGTGTGGCAATTCAATTTGCATGCCACGCGCTTGAACCTGGGGCTCTTGAAAGACTTCCTCTATTTTATTAATAGGTCCATTGGCTACACCTCCTTCATCCAAGAGTTTCACCCATTCTTTGGTCGTATGTTTTAGGAAAATCAAGTTTAGTAATCGCGTAAGTTCTTCTCTATTTTTAACTCTTTCCCCGTTAGTTGCATAGCGCGGATCTTGTACCAAATGGGAACACTCAGCGAGCTCACAAAACTTTTTAAACAAATTATCATTGCCACAAGCCAAAATGATTGCGCCGTCGGCAGTTTTAAAGGTTTGATACGGCACGATGTTAGGATGGGCGTTACCAAGGGAGCTTGGAGACTCACCAGTTGCAAAGTAATTCATTGCTTGGTTGGCTAAAAGTGCTACGCATGAGTCCAGTAGGGATACATCAATCCACTGACCTTGCCCGGTTACGGCTCGGTGCGCAATCGCTGCACAAATAGCAACACTTGCGTACATTCCAGTGCTCATATCAATAATTGGAACACCAACACGCTGAGGCCCACCTCCTGGTAAATCATCACGTTCGCCGGTGACACTCATTAAACCACCCATACCCTGAGCCATAAAGTCATACCCAGGGCGATCCTTGTACGGGCCAGTTTGTCCAAAACCGGTCACAGAGCAATAAATGATCCCTGGGTTGATTGCCTTGATATCTTCATATCCCAGACCGTAACGCGCGAGATCTCCAACTTTGTAGTTCTCAACTATCACGTCAACATCTTTAGCAAGTTCCCGCACCAGCTGCTGTCCTTGCTCATTAGACAGATTAATTGTGATGGATTTCTTACCCCTGTTTGCAGCGCAGTAGTAAGCAGACTCTTGGGTTGCCTGACCTTTTGTGTCCCTCAGGTAGGGAGGAGCAAAAGCACGTGAATCGTCGCCCTTACCAGGTCGCTCGACTTTGATGACCTGTGCGCCAAGATCTGCCAAATTCTGGGCAGCCCAAGGACCTGCAAGCACCCGAGAGAGGTCAAGAACTTTGATATGCGAGAGTGGACCAGACATGAGAGTTCCTTCGAGTTTATTTTTTTGTTTAGGATTAATTGAATTATTTTAAACGCTAGACCCCAAGTTCACTGGCAAACCTAGTAAGACTCAAACCGGGGTTTACTGCGCAATTGGCTTGATCAAAGGTTTACTAAAAGACAAAGGATTACTAAAAGATCAGGTAAAAATATCCGTCACTTCCAACGGGGCTAGAACCATATCAACTACACCCTTTGACAGGGCTTTAAGCGCATGTGACCAGTCATTAAACTCAATTCGCGCTAACTTTAAACCGTGTTCGTGTGTGAATTGCTGCATTTTCTTTGCCTGATTGTTTTGCCCCAAAACTTGTGCGAAGTTAAATTCAAAGCGACCTGGATTGATCCTTATTTGTTCAACCAAAGTGGGGAGTTGATCGGGTAAGAACTGGGGGTTAACAAAAAGAAGCCAACCGTCATACTCGATGCGGCTTAAACACTCGTCTTGGTCAGCACCTGCATGCAAGGATTTACTCGTTGGCAATTGAAGATTTGATACTCCCCCTAACCCCAGAGCACCTGGCTTCCCCGTAACCGTACCCGTACCCTTGGTATTAGTCAACAAACCCAACATACCCAAAGAGCTCACTGTCCCAAGGCCAATAATCTTTGCGATAAAAAAGCGGCGTTTGTCAGTTTCAATTTCAAAACTTATCTCATGGGTCTCAAAAGTGCAAAGACCTACAGTTCGTTTTTTATCTTCCTTGCGCGGCATTAGAGATAAGAACATATTCCTACTTGGATTTAATAATGAGGCTCTCAACTTCGGGTGAGGCAGGTATTGAGCCCTTATTGAGAGCGGTTCTGTGCTTATCTAACCTCTTAAGATCATATAAATAATTAACCATTAAGCCCCAAGATTGACGCATGCCCTTGGCAGAGGGATCTGCACCCCAATTGAGACGCTCAATACGCGCACCGTTGGATAGATGAAAGCGCGCTACAGCGTCTGCAGGATTTGAACCCACTTTGGACGCGCCTAAATATGTGGCGGCGCAACGTATCATGAAGTTACGCAAAGGAGATTTCTCATCCCAGCTAAGCGCATGCTCAGAGATAGCTAAGAAATCTTGAGCGCTTGGAGGCTCCTTAGTATCCTTACCCTCTCTTCCCATCGCTCGCCCTAATGCAAGCAGTTCTTTGGAATCTAGGTGAGACCACAATTCCTCTATGTTCTTGGAGGCCCAAGCTCTAAACCCAGGTATCGGCGACAAGGTAGCAAATACACGAAGTCTGATAAATTCATCTTTCAATACTTGTACGACTCGCTTAATCAGTGAGTCACCAAAGCTCACCCCTTTTAATCCTGTTTGTGTATTGCTAATGGAGTAAAAAATGGCGACCGTCGATTTCTTTATATCCTGAGGGGCCGCGGCTTCATCAAGTAGGGGAGTAATGCTATCAGCGATGTCGTTCAAAAGCGCGACCTCAACAAATATCAAAGGCTCATTGGGAAGGCTTGGGTGAAAGAACCCGTAGCACCTTCTGTCTGAGTCCAAGCGGTTTTTAAGATCTCCCCAACTTCGAATATCGTGAACCGCTTCATATTGAATGAGCTTTTCAACCAACGATGCGGGCGAGTCCCAGCTCAGTCTCCTCAGCTCCAAAAACGCAACATCAAACCAAGTGGAGAAGAGTTGTTCTAACTCCGCGTCAAGTGCAACCAAGCGCTTGTTGGTTTTAAGATGTGGAAGTATTTGCGCCCTCAAATCAACTAAAAAACGCATACCGCCAGAATAAGCGGCGAAGCGTTGTAAAAGTCGAGTTCTAGGCGAAATAAGAGAACGACGCAAACGAATCTCTGCGGTACCTTCATCAGCTGTACCGAGCGAGTCTTCATAAGCTTGTCTTGCTCCGCTTACCTCTGTAACGTCAGGTCCGAAATACTCTGACATTAGCATCCAAATTTCTTCCTTGTGCGCCTGGTCAAGCCCCGCGTACCATAGGCTAAAACTCTCAGCACGTCTACCCCCTTCCACCTCACTTACTTTAGTGTCAACGATGGATTGCAACTGAAGGAGTGGCTTCCTAAGCGATCTTGCTGGGGGAGGTAATACTCGGTGCACAAATGTGCTTGCGGGTTTAGATTCTTGCGCCGTAGTCACTTTAGCACTGGGGGTGCTGGTATTACCAAGGAGGCGGTTTACGCTGCTTTGCAGCCAAGCTCCAGCTCTCATAAGCAAGTCCGTTGAAAGTAGGGGGTAAGCATAGTGAACAAAGAACGCATTAAACGATTGAAGATCAAGTTATCGGCTTAATTAAAGACAAGTTAATGCTTCTGATAATAAACTTGAATTAGCGGTTGCACAGATTAAATTTTATTTGTTGCGAGGAAAATACATCTGTCTTTGTTCTCTACAAGATTGAACTAACGCTACTTGGTCTGTTGATCCAAAAAGACTTGCATGCGTTGGCTTCGCACTAGCATTGCAATTCCAGCAACAATCATTGGCAAACAAAGCCACTGCCCCATACTGAGCCCTCCACCCAAGAGCCCCAAAAAGGAGTCAGGTTCTCTAAAATACTCGGCAACAAACCTTAGTGTGCCGTACCCAATTAAGAAAACGCCGGAAACAGTACCAATGGGCCGTTGCCTTTTAGCAAACACCCACAAAATCACGAAAAGAAGTAATCCCTCCAGTAAAAACTGATAAATCTGGGACGGGTGCCTAGGATTGAAAGTACCGCTTTGAGGGAATACCATCGCCCAGGGCAATTGGGGGTCCGCTACTCGCCCCCAAAGTTCTCCGTTGATAAAGTTACCCACTCGACCCGCGGCAAGCCCCGTTGGCACACACGGAGCGATAAAGTCAGTGATCCAAAGCCATGGCAGATTTTTCTGCCTTGCAAATACAGCCATAGCTAGAATGACCCCCAACATGCCGCCATGAAAGCTCATTCCTCCATGCCAAACCGCAAAAATCTCTAAGGGTTGGCTCAAATACTCCATTGGCTTGTAAAACAGGCAATATCCAATTCTTCCCCCCAACACAACCCCAATGGCACCGTAAAAGAGAAGATCTTCGATACTTTGCGCATCAAATCGGTTGGACTTAGACAGTGGAGCAAACTGATCCTGTTTGAGCCGCAGGTGAGCTAAGAAAATAAAGAGTCCAAATGCAACTAAATAAGTAATCCCATA
This sequence comes from uncultured Burkholderiales bacterium, assembly GCA_903896615.1. Classification (GTDB taxonomy): domain Bacteria; phylum Pseudomonadota; class Gammaproteobacteria; order Burkholderiales; family Burkholderiaceae_C; genus Limnohabitans. The sequence goes on along the minus strand of CAITYM010000052.1, from coordinate 10,905 downwards.
CCAATGAATGGCGAGGGGACCGATCTGAAGAGCAACGGGATCAAACTGAGGATGAACTAGCATAAGTGAATTCACAAAATATAGAGGGTTTTTGAGTTTTGGAAGTTTGGAAGTTTGGAGAAGCTCTAGGTTTGGCGATGATTGGGAAGGATATTAAAAAATGGGGTACTTTTTAAGGTTTGTGAGGTTTATGTGGTTTTTGAGGTTAGCGCCCCATTTGTACAGATAGGCATAGATAGGTACAGATTATCAACCATGGGGCATCGCCTAATCAGCTAGGGCGGGGATTTGTGGGCAACCAGTTTTTCAAACTCTTGCTAAACTCTCACCCCAAGCTCAACTACACTGGTGGGGTTGAGCACCTAAATTTGACTGCTTGTCTTTTATTTTGACCTGCAATTTTTTAACTGCTTTTTTTAACCGCTTTTTTGAATCAATATCAATGGCCACAAATCCTTTAAAAATTAATCGCCGATCAGCCAACATCACCGAGGGGAAATCGCGAGCCCCTAACCGCTCAATGTATTACGCTATGGGCTACACCGAAGGTGATTTTGTAAAGCCAATGGTCGGCGTGGCTAATGGACACTCAACGATCACCCCATGCAACAGTGGACTGCAAAAGCTAGCCGATGCAGCAATCGCAGGAATAGAGGAATGCGGAGGCAAAGCCCAGGTCTTTGGCACCCCAACTATTTCCGATGGTATGGCAATGGGTACCGAAGGAATGAAATATTCACTGGTCTCTCGTGAAGTGATCTCAGACTGTATTGAGACTTGCGTGCAGGGCCAGTGGCTTGACGGAGTGTTAGTCGTTGGAGGTTGCGATAAAAATATGCCTGGTGGCATGATGGGTATTTTGCGCGCAAACGTCCCTGCAATTTATGTGTACGGCGGAACTATCCTCCCCGGGCGCTTCAAAGATAAAGACCTCAACATTGTTAGCGTTTTTGAAGCCGTTGGCCAAAATTCGGCAGGCAATCTAAGTGATGCCGATTTGCTCGAAATCGAAAAACGCGCCATTCCAGGCACCGGCTCATGCGGGGGAATGTACACCGCTAACACGATGTCTAGTGCATTCGAGGCTTTAGGTATGTCCCTACCTTACTCATCCACTATGGCCAATCCCCATGATGAGAAGCAAAATTCTGCCAAAGAATCCGCAAAGGTATTGATTGAAGCCATCAAACGCGACATCAAGCCTAGAGACATCGTGACTCGCAAATCATTAGAAAATGCAGTCGCCGTCATCATGGCAACAGGCGGATCTACCAATGCAGTGCTTCATTTCTTGGCTATTGCTCACGCGGCTGAGGTACCTTGGACGATCGATGATTTTGAACGCGTACGCCGTAAAATTCCGGTCATTTGTGACCTCAAACCAAGCGGTCAATACTTAGCTGTTGATTTGCACCGAGCAGGTGGAATTCCTCAAGTCATGAAGATATTACTTGATGCGGGTCTCCTGCACGGGGATTGCATGACGATCACGGGTAAAACTATTGCTGAGGTTTTAAAAAATATACCTAGTTCGCCACCTAGCGGACAAACCGTTATTCGTAGCATCGATAAAGCGCTTTACAAGGAGGGACACCTCGCGATATTGAAAGGCAATTTATCCCCGGAAGGAGCGGTTGCCAAAATCACGGGTTTGAAAAATCCAGTCATCACCGGTCCCGCCCGTGTTTTTGATGATGAACAGTCGGCTCTGAAGGCTATTCTTGACGGAAAAATCGTTCCCGGAGACGTCATGGTGCTGCGCTACCTTGGACCCAAAGGAGGTCCAGGCATGCCTGAGATGCTGGCACCGACGGGTGCCTTGATTGGCGCAGGACTCGGCGAGAGTGTGGGTCTGATCACGGATGGACGATTCTCAGGTGGCACCTGGGGTATGGTAGTTGGTCACGTAGCTCCAGAGGCCCAAGCCGGGGGAAATATCGCCTTTGTTCAGGAGGGCGACTCCATTACGATTGACGCACATAAGCTTTTACTTGAACTTAACATCTCAGATGCAGAGCTCGCAAAACGCAAAATCGGTTGGACCCCACCTAAGCCTAGATACTTAAGAGGTGTTCAAGCCAAATTTGCATTCAATGCCTCAAGCGCAAGCTTAGGCGCAGTCTTGGACAAGTACGAAGCTAAAGACTTTTGAAGTTAGCCCCATTCGTTTCAATTTATTTATAAGCCGCATCAACTATGAAGCGTACCCTTATCTATTTATCTGCAATTGGCGTTTGGGGGCTTTTGACCATTACATCCGCACTTGCCAATCAAGAACTAGCTACTGCCAAGAACTGTATGGCATGTCACGCGGTTGATCACAAAGTGGTTGGTCCAGGTTACCAAGATGTTGCAAAGAAGTACGTCGGTGATGCTGGTGCCCAGGCCCGCCTGGTCGCGAAAATTCTAAAAGGTGGAGCAGGTGTATGGGGCCCGATACCTATGCCCGCTAACACACAGGTCAATGAATCAGAGGCCAATCAACTTGCTGCTTGGGTTTTATCCCAGAAATAAATCCACTGGCATTTAGCAATTTTCGGTTTTTACTAAGCTGCAAAAAAAATCCCCCGTCTATACTGGCTTAGACGGGGGATTTTTTTAGTTAGTTCAAGTTAAATCAGTTCACCTCTGTCAACTGATTCAAAATAGCCGGATTTTCAAGCGTAGAGGTGTCTTGCGTAATGGTTTCACCCTTAGCTACCGAGCGCAACAGGCGACGCATAATTTTTCCAGATCTGGTTTTTGGTAAATTTTCACCAAAACGAATATCTTTGGGCTTTGCAATAGGTCCGATTTCTTTACCAACGTGGTCTCTTAGAATTTTTGCAATTCGTTTCGCCTCCTCCCCACTTGGGCGCGGGCATTTGAGAACAACGAATGCACAGATCGCCTCACCAGTGGTGTCATCTGGGCGACCTACAACCGCAGCCTCTGCCACCCACTCTGTGCAGCTTACCAAAGCAGACTCAATCTCCATCGTTCCCATGCGGTGACCGGACACGTTTAGCACGTCATCAATGCGTCCCGTAATTGTGAAGTACCCGGTTTTCTCATCCCTAATTGCGCCGTCTCCAGCCAAATAGTATTGACCTTTGAAATCCTCTGGGTAGTAACTCTTCACAAAACGATCTGGGTCACCCCAGATCGTTCTGATCATTGAGGGCCAAGGCTTTTTAACAACCAAAATCCCGCCTTGTCCCCAAGGCACATCCTTTCCTGTTTCATCAACCACTGCAGCTTGAATTCCCGGGAAAGGAAGCGTGCATGAACCAGGAACCATTGGGGTCGCGCCAGGCAAGGGAGTGATCATATGGCCGCCCGTCTCGGTTTGCCAGAAAGTATCAACGATTGGGCAATTAGAGCCGCCGATGTTTTTGTAATACCACTCCCAAGCTGCAGGATTAATGGGTTCACCAACTGAGCCAAGTAAACGCAGGCTCTTCAAATTAAACTTGGACGGATGCACTTTCTCATCTGATTCAGCAGCCTTGATCAGTGAGCGAATAGCTGTGGGGGCGGTATAGAAAATAGTGACTTTATGTTTTTCAATCATTCGCCAAAACCGTGCCGCATCTGGAAAAGTGGGAACACCTTCAAAGACAATCTCAGTTCCACCAAGCGCCAAAGGCCCGTAGGTAATGTAGGTATGCCCGGTGACCCAACCTATATCAGCTGTACACCAAAAGATATCGTTAGCTTTTAAATCAAAGGTCCACTTTGTGGTGAGCGCAGCGTGCAGCAAATACCCACCAGTGCTGTGTTGAACCCCTTTGGGCTTACCAGTTGATCCAGATGTATACAACAAAAATAACGGATGCTCGGCACTTACCCACTCTGGCTCACAAGTCTTGGGCTGATGGTCAGCAACCTCATTTAGCCAACTATCTCGTCCCTCTTTCATGTGCACTTCACCGCCTGTTCTTTTAACAACAAGAACATGCTTTACGCTGTCACACCCACCTAAACCAAGTGCCTCATCAACAATTGATTTAAGGGGTAAGTGCTTACCCCCTCTAACCTGCTGATCGGCAGTAATTACAGCCACCGCACCCGTATCCTCGATACGGTCTTTTAGAGATTGAGCAGAGAAGCCTCCAAATACAACCGAATGAGTAGCACCAATCCTTGCGCAGGCCTGCATTGCCGCAACACCTTCAATAGACATGGAGATATAAATAATAACGCGGTCCCCTTTTTTAATGCCAAGGGACTTTAAAGCATTTGCAATTTGACAGGTTCTAGCGAGCAATTGCTCATAGTTGATTTGCGTGACTTCGCCTCCATCGGCCTCAAAAATGATGGCGGTCTTTGATCCGAGACCTTTTTCAATATTTCTATCTAAACAGTTATAGGAGGCGTTTAATGTGCCGTCCTCAAACCATTTAAAAAACGGCGAATGTGAGGAATCCAGTACCTTAGTGAACGGTTTTTTCCAAGACAGCAATTCACGCGCTTGTTCGGCCCAAAAGCCCTCATAATCGTCTTCAGCCTTCTTGCAAAGGGCGTGATAGGCTGCCATGCCCGATACGGCTGCGCCTTTGGCAAACTCTGCACTAGGTTGATAGACTACGTGGCTTGGGTGCGTTTGATCTGTCATTGGTAAATACTCCTCACTCTTCTAAGTTAATTTGCGTGCTGATTTAATCGTAACACTTTGGGGCTACTGCCCTTATAAGTACGAACACTTAGCTTTTGACTTAGGTCAACCAAATCAGAAATACAGGCCTTCAAAGCTACTTTACAAATAAAAAGAAGCTGAAATGCCTGATATTTAAGCAGTTTTAAGCAGTTAGATCGTCTTTATTTCAATAAAAGCAGCTGGCACCAATTAGGGGGGCGAAAAATAAAGCAAATCATACCCTCCAAGCTTGCTAAACTAGCGTCCCTGGGACTTTGCTAACTCGTGCTTAGATAGCTCAATCTAGTTTTAAATGACCAGTTGAGATGCGGCGTTAAGAGCAATTTTTCAACAGCGAATTACACAACTCCTGGGGTCTGCGTTTCATCTTTAAACCTCAGCAACTGTATCAGCCCGCCCCATCCACAGTATCTTCGAATTTGTTTAGTTAATCAGTAAAACCACTCCTATGACATCCATCAAACAAAACGACATTATTGAATCCGTTGCAGCTGCACTTCAGTACATTAGCTACTATCACCCAGTTGACTACATTACTCACCTTGCACGGGCCTACGAACACGAAGCCTCACCGGCAGCAAAAGACGCTATTGCCCAAATACTAACCAATAGCAAAATGAGCGCTATAGGTCACCGACCCATTTGCCAGGATACAGGTATTGTTAATGTCTTTCTAAAAGTCGGCATGAATGTAAGGTTTGAAGGGTTTACCGCTGGACTAGAGGATGCAATCAACGAGGGGGTTCGACAAGGCTATAACCAAGCGGACAATAGACTGCGTGCAAGCGTGGTGAGTGACCCCCACTTTGCACGTATCAACACAAAAGACAATACACCTGCAGTTATCTTTACGCAAATCGTACCTGGAGATACAGTCGAAATCACCGTAGCGGCCAAAGGTGGTGGCTCAGAGAACAAGTCAAAATTAGTGATGCTCAACCCAAGCGATAGCCTAGTCGATTGGGTCCTAAAGACGGTTCCAACCATGGGTGCTGGGTGGTGCCCGCCAGGGATGCTTGGTATAGGCATTGGCGGCACAGCTGAGAAAGCAATGCTTTTAGCCAAAGAAAGCTTGATGGACAGCTTGGATATGTATGAGCTGCAACAAAAATCATCCAAAGGATTCAAACTCGATCCCGTAGAAGAGTTAAGGCTAGAGCTTTACGAAAAAGTGAATGCTTTGGGAATCGGCGCGCAGGGTTTGGGAGGACTGACTACGGTTTTGGATGTAAAAATCAAAATGTATCCCACCCACGCAGCAAGCAAACCTGTCGCAATGATTCCCAATTGCGCCGCAACGCGTCATGCTCACTTTGTACTCGACGGGTCAGGTCCGGTTTATTTGGACCCACCCTCACTTGATCTTTGGCCAGCAGTTAATTGGACACCCAACACGAAGACCAGCAAACGCGTGGACGTAAATAAATTGACAGCCGAAGAGGTTGCGAGCTGGAAGCCGGGTGAGACCCTACTTTTGAACGGAAAGATTCTCACCGGACGCGACGCTGCTCACAAGCGTATTCAAGACATGTTGGCTGCGGGAACGCCCTTACCTGTTGACTTTACAAACAGAATTATTTACTACGTTGGCCCCGTTGATCCAGTAGGCACTGAGGTAGTTGGACCTGCTGGTCCTACCACAGCTACTCGAATGGACAAATTTACAGAGATGATGCTTGCAAAAACTGGACTGATCTCTATGATCGGAAAGGCCGAGAGAGGCCCCGTTGCAATTGAGGCCATCAAAAAACACAAATCCGCTTACTTAATGGCGGTTGGAGGCGCGGCTTATTTGGTATCTAAGGCCATAAAAACATCCAAAGTAGTCGGCTTTGCTGATCTTGGAATGGAAGCGATTTATGAATTTGATGTTGTAGATATGCCGGTCACTGTAGCAGTCGACTCGGGCGGCACGAGTGCGCACATCACTGGTCCAGCAACTTGGCAAAAGAAAATTGCGAGCGGTGAGTTCAAAGGCATTAAAGTGAGTGCTTGAGTTCTACAAAAAGTTTTCCCTTGACCGCAAAGGTAGGCCACTTTGACGTTTTTTAACAATTGTGAATGAGTATAGCGAGCGCTAACTTTTACTACTGCTATCATGGAACAATGAAAGATTTAAATTCAACCTTTGATATTCACCTACACGGTGAAATCCCCTTACACGCCAAGGTGACTTTCGATCAAGTTAAAGACGCATTAAAACCGTTATGGACTTACGCTGGTGCGCGCTCCTTTGAAGAAGGGGCTGCGAGCTCCTTCGAGGACGAACCCGGTATTCACTTTAACGAGCAAGATATGTTGCTTGAGTTTTGCTGGACTGTGCCAGGCGAGGATGACTTTCGTCAGTGCTTAGACGAAATGTGCATGAGTTTAAATGAGCTCTCAGTGGTAGGTGCAACCATTGAGGTGACCTTTTATGACACAGAGTTTGACGAGGAAGATGAGGACGACGGACGAGAGTCCTTGGATGACTTTTTAATGCTTTTTGTTGGTCCAACACCTGCAGCAATTATGCAGGCGCAAAGAGATTTACTGATTGCGGACGTGTTTCATATGATGGAGCGCCACTTTGAACCTTCAGAGTTAGGTGGCATTGCAAACGAAATAGATCGTCTTTTCTCTGACCGGTTTAACAACCTGGTCAACTCACTTGAAATGGGCAAGCCAGGTGAGAGGGGTTCAAACGGCGGCGGCAACTCAAACAACTCTGGTCACGGCGGACAACGCAAACCTAGACACTTGCACTAAAGTCTGTATTTAGGGCATGACTTGCTTTAACAATGCGACTTAAAGTTTCAAAGCCCTTTTCAAATGACTTTAAAGCCGTGAGTCCCGTCTCTTTTTAATTGGTCAACAAGTCCGTACTCCCAGTCTAAGTAAGCCTGCATAGCTTGCTCGGGATTTTGTGTACCTTCGTATGGGCGTCTATACCTGTCAATCCTTGGACTGACCACATAGGATTCGCCTTGTTGGGTACTAAAGCCTTGCGCTATCCAGCTGGCGTTTCCGCCCTTTAACCACATCACTTGTACGCCTGGACGAACGAGTTGCTTTAGCTCCTCAACCGCGTAACGAGAGGCTTTCCCATCTGCACAGGTCAGTACATACCGATTTGCTTTATGCACACGGGTGAAATCTTGTTGCATCTGAGAGCGCAATAACCACCAAGCTCCAGGTATGTGGCGCTTAACGTACTGGGCACTATCACCAACATCAATGACAAGAGTTAGATTTGTTCTATTCGCAATCCACTCTTTAACTTGTTCAGGTGTTGCCTCCTCCACACTTCCAAGTGCGGGAGGCAATTCAGCGGTTTCGATCAACTCTGATGCCGGTGTTAGATCGGAGAGTGAAATATTTTTGATGACATGCACCTCCCAGCCGAGTTGCACCAACCAAGAGCCGGTCATATAAGCTCTCACACCTTCTGTGTCATACAAAACGATTCGAGCTCCTCGCACGGGTACGCTGTGATCGGTCTCTTGAACCAACTGTCCACCAGGTGCACTTATGGCGCCCCTCAAATGCGAAACCTCAAACTCTTCTGGGGTCCTGATATCAAATAAATAAGTCGTCCTATCCAGTTGTTTTTCAAAGGCTAGATATTCACTCAAATCAATACGTTTAAGTCCAGATCTAAAAGCCAAGGCAAGCGAGGTGGCCTGGGCTTTAGCTAGATCTGCGGGGTCTGTTTCAGGAAAGCGTGCCTGCGCCCCTTTGGCAAGCTCTTGGCCAGCCAACATCCAACCAATTGTCCCATTCCTTAGAGCACAAACGGGGTTAGGAATTCCTGCATTCACCAAAGATTGCGCACCGATAATGCTACGAGTTCTACCCGCACAGTTCACAATCACACGCGTGGTTGCCTTTGGCGCAATAGTTCTTACTCTCAAAGCCAATTCAGCACCAGGCACACTGATAGCGCCTGGAATGCTCATAGTCTGGTACTCATCAAAACGACGTGCATCTAATACGACAACGTCCGCTTTTTGTTCTAACAACGCCTTCACCTCTGAGGCGCTAAGTGAAGGCGTATGTTTAATTGACTCCACCCACTCGCCGAATGCTTTGCTGGGTACGTTGACATCTCTAAAGAGTTCAAACCCTGCAGCAGCCCAACCCGACAACCCACCCTCAAGCAAACTTACATTGGTGTAACCCATTCGTTTGAGGGTATTGGCCGCCTTAAGTGCAACGCCTTCCAAATTATCATAAATGACGATGATCGTATCCCTGCGAGGAATCCGGCGATAAGCGTCAACTTCAATTCGTCCCAGTGGCATATTGCAAGCAAACAAAGGATGGCTTTGAGCGTAGGGATCTTCTTCTCTGGCGTCTATAAAGGCAACTTCGGTTTTATTTAGAAAATAATTCCTTACCTGAGCACTCTTTACAACTTCAAAGCCCCCAATCTTTGCAACAGGCTCTGGCTCTGGCTCTGACTCTGGCTCTGAATTTAGTTCAGTATCAGCAACGGGAGAATCTTTCAACGTATTTTGGACTGAGTCCCCTGAAACCGTTTGAACAATTTCAGACTGCAAAGTATTGGTGAGCAGCGCTTGCTCAGTGGACTGGTGAAGCTCCTGGGGTATCAAAAATTCTTCTGGCTCAGACAAAGGCAACTCCACTTGCACGCTCTGCCTTAGATTAAAGGTATCAGCTAGCGGAGCAACAGTCTCATGAGGCTGTGTGAGCTCTAAGACTTGTGATGTTTGTTTTGATAGTTCGAGTTCAGATACATCTTGAACACTCTTTTGAGATTTAATTGCTACATCACCTGGCACTTGAGCAGGTTGGACTGAACTGGAATTAGGATAAGCCAAAATGGAGTGAGCTGGACCGGTGTCCTTTGCAAGCGTTGGCCTTGGATTTGCACTAAGAGGAGCGTTAGTTTGGATATTCTTTTGAGCTCCATTTGAAGCAACACTAGCAGGTGCGTTGGGCTTAAAAGGCTTGTTCAATGCAGTTTGAGGCGCAGAAGTTACAGTCTTCCCCACAACACCCACCCCCTGAACAGTTGCCCCCTGATTGCCCACAGGGTTCGCTACTTGAGGGGACAAACTTGACTCCTCAACTAATCCACTAAACAACTCAGGTACATTGGAATAACCAGAGATAAAGGTTTTGCGCGAACCGTCCTCGTAATAAACAGATCTTTGTACCTTACCTATGTTAGCGCCGTATAAGTGAATACTGATGGAGACTTGATCAGAGTAGGCATTCCAGACGCGGTGCACATCACCCAAACGAGGTGATACAGCCTCAACGTCACCTGGAATCATTTGAATTTGAAGCCCCGCGGGTGCCCACCTGCCATCAGACATTCTTGAATAGGATTGGCACATCTCTGAGCCCCTTAGCATCCCAATTAGACCCCACACAGTGTGATCATGAATGGGAGTGGCCTGTCCTGGGCCCCACACAAAACTAACCACTGAAAATCTATCTTGTGGATCTGCAAAAAGCAAATACTGTTGGTAATGCAAGGGATGGGGCTGGGCGAAATCAGGCAGCAACCAATCATCGCTAGATACCAAATCACCTAATAGTTGTGAAGCTCCAGCGAGCGCTTGTGCTTCATTTGGACTTTGGTCCATCAACCGAGTCAAATGAGCCAAAAAATGATGAAACCGCTGGGGGTTGTAAGACTTAATTTCTGACATAAAGGGTTTTACACTTCAACATGCCCTATTGTATGTACTCTTGACTAGCAATACTTCGGTCTACTGCTCGGTTACTGGGTTAAATTTCAAATACACTTCCAAATTCGCTGAGTCCAAGGCTTTGCGCCCCGAAATTCATAAAATCCTTATTTTAGAAAGTGTTTTTTCAAGGGATATTCCCATTGCAAAATAGACACAAAATTCTAGACTTTTCTGAATTTCACAACATTATTTGCGAGCCATTTTGTTAAATCAATCTTCAACAAACGTAGCCCCCTCAACTAGCGCCACTTCAGGCCCACTACAGGGTTTGCGGATCATTGAAATGGGGCAGTTAATTGCAGGTCCTTTTGCAGCCAAGACACTTGCTGATTTTGGAGCTGAAGTGATCAAAATTGAGCCTCCACAAAGAGGCGATTCGGCACCCGGCTCAGGGGGGGATCCCTTGCGACAGTGGAGACTGATCAAAAACGGCACCTCAGTTTGGTGGCACATCCAATCAAGAAACAAAAAATCGCTTGCCCTTGACCTTAAACAAAAAGAGGCTCAAGAGATAGTTCGTACCCTAGTTGAAGGGGCTGACGTTTTAATTGAGAATTTTCG